>CANMWW010000016.1 GCA_947500965.1 Alphaproteobacteria bacterium | reverse complement strand
GGCGCCCCTTCCACGCTTCCGGCGCGTCGATCGCGGCGACGCGCGCGCCGGCGCCGGCCCCCGGCGCGAGCTCGATCCAGAGGCTGCCCTCCGGTAGCAGCGGGCCCATGCGCTCGGGCCACTCGACCAGCAGGATCGCGTCGGCCAGCGCCTCCTCGATCCCGAGTTCCCAGACCTCGGACGGGTCTGACAGCCGGTAGAGGTCGAGATGCCAGACCGCGCCGCCCGGCAGGTCATAGGCCTGCACCAGGGTGAAGGTCGGGCTCGGCACCTCGAGGGCGGGATCGCCCGCGCGCGCGCGCAGGAAGGCCCGCGCGAAGGTCGTCTTGCCGGCCCCCAGCCCGCCGGAGAGCGCCAGGACGTCCCCCGGGCGCACGAGCGCCGCGAGGCGCGTGGCGAGCCGCGTCGTCGCCGCCTCGTCGGCCAGCGCGATCCGGCGCGACTCGTCCTGGAGATCGGTCATCCTCCGGCCTTCCTATCCGCGCCCCGCCACGCACGGCAACCTCCGCGCGCCGGGGGCCGGAGGGGCGCCGGGCGGGGTTGATCCCGCGGGCCGGACCCTTCATCTTCGCGCCCGTCGCGAGCCGACCGCGGGAGACGAAATGAGCGAAATGCGCACGGATGTCGCCATCATCGGCGCGGGCCCGGTCGGGCTCTTCGCCGTCTTCGAGTGCGGCATGCTGAAGATGCGCTGCCACGTCGTCGACGCGCTCGACATGGCGGGCGGGCAATGCGCCGCCCTCTATCCCGAGAAGCCGATCTACGACATCCCCGGCCATCCGCGGATCGACGCGATCGACCTCGTCGAGCGCCTCAAGGAGCAGGCCGCGCCCTTCGCCCCGACCTACCATCTCGGCGCGCGCGTCGAGACGCTGGCGCAGCGCGGCGACGACTGGGAGCTCGTGACCTCGCGCGGCGACCGCATCGTCGCGCGCGCGGTCATCGTCGCGGCCGGCGTCGGCGCGTTCGGCCCGAACCGCCCGCCCGTCGCGCGCCTGGCGGAGTTCGAGCGGGACTGCGTCCACTACCTCGTGAAGCGGCGCGAGGATTTCCGCGGCAAGCGCCTGGTCATCGCGGGCGGCGGCGACTCCGCGCTCGACTGGACGCTGTCGCTCGCCGGCATCGCCGCCCATGTCGACGTCGTGCATCGCCGCGACAAGTTCCGCGCTGCGCCCGACACGGTCGAGAAGGTGCGCGCGCTCACCGCGAGCGCCGGCAACGTCGACATCGTCACGCCCTACCAGCTCGATTCGCTCGAGGGCGCTGGCGGCCGGCTCGAGGCGGTGGTGGTCAAGGACCTCGACGGCGGGACGCGGCGCCTGCCGGCCGACCACCTGCTCGCCTTCTTCGGCCTCGCGCAGAACCTCGGGCCGATCGCCGAATGGGGCCTCGCGCTCGAGCGCAGCCTCGTGAGGGTGGATCCCGCGACCTGCGCGACCTCCTCGCCGGGCATCCACGCCATCGGCGACATCGCGACCTACCCGGGCAAGCTCAAGCTGATCCTCACGGGCTTCGCGGAGGCGGCCTCGGCCGCGCACGCGATCCATGCGCGCGTCCATCCCGGCGCCGCGCTGCATTTCGAGTACTCGACGAGCAAGGGCGTCGCGGGATTCGCGGCCTGACCGCGGGCCGCGCTCAGGGAGCCTGGTCCTTCGCGAGCGGCACGAGGCAGGTCACGGTCGTGCCCTGACCGACGCGCGAGTCGATCGAGACGCTCCCGCCATGCATCTCGACGATGCGGCGCACAAGGCTGAGGCCCAGCCCCGCGCCATGGTCCGGGCCGCCGGGCCGGCGCACGCGCTCGAAGGCGCGGAAGACGCGGTCCTGGTCCTCCTTCGGGATGCCGCGGCCGCGATCGGTCACCGTCAGCGCCGCCATGCCGTCCGGCCCCTGGGTCGCGGAGAGCAGGATCTCGCCGCCCGGAGGCGAGAACTTGATCGCGTTGGAGACGAGGTTGCACAGCGCCTGCTTGAGGCGCCGCGCGTCGGCGTCGAGCAGCGGCATCGCCTCGCAGGCACCGATGCGCAGCGCGAGGTCGGCGCCGCGCGCCAGGTCCGCCATGACCTGGATCGTGCCCTCGAGCACCGCGTAGGCCTCCACCGGCTCGCGCTCCAGCACCAGCCGCCCGGCCTCGATCGAGGCGAGGTCGAGGATGTCGTTGATGATCGTGAGCAGGCGGTGCGAGGCCGAGATGATGTCGCGGCAGTAGTCGAGCTGGCGCTCGTTGAGCTCGCCGAAATACTGGTTCGCGAGCACCTCGGTGAAGCCGATGATGCCGTTGAGCGGCGTGCGCAGCTCGTAGCTGACCGAGGAGATGAACTCCGACTTGAGCCGGTCCGCGGCCTCGAAGGCCGCCGCGCGCTCGCGCAGCGCCTCCTCGACGCGCGTGGTGTCGGTGACGTCGACGTAGCTGATCAGCACGGCGCCGTCGGGCAGCGGCACGGAGCTGAACTCCAGCACCTTGCCGTCGGCGCGCGTCTCGCGCTCGCGCCGCGGCACGCGGTCGGTCAGCCGCGCCACGAGGCGCTCGCGCTCCGCCTCCCAGTCGGGGCCGGCGCGGTGCAGCGCGCGCGTCAGGTCGACGAGGCGGCCGATATGGACGTCGCCCGCGAGGTCCTCGGCCGACAGGCCCCAGAGGCCGAGGAAGGCGGGATTCCAGAGCTTCACCCGCGCGTCCGAGCCGATGACGGCGACGCCCTCCAGGAGGTTGTCGATGGTCTCGCGCTGCACGGCGATCAGCGTGTTGTAGGAGCGCTCGAGCGCGAGCCGATCGGTGACGTCCTCGTAGGTGAAGAGCAGGCCGCCCAGCGGGTGCGGGGCGATGCGCGCGTGCAGCGTCGTGCCGTCCGGGATGTAGGCGACCTCCTCCAGCGGCTCGATCAGGCTGGTGAAGAGCTTCAGGCGCTGGCGCTTGAAGTCGCGGAAGTCGGCGTACTCGGGCAGGCGCCGCTGCGCGCGCAGCTCCTCGAGCACCGAGCCGAAGTCGGGCTCGCCGCGCAGCCAGGCCTCGTCGAGGCGCCAGAGCCGCGCATAGGCGGTGTTGAAGAAGCGCAGCCTCTGGTCCGCGCCGAAGATGGCGATCGCGGTCTGCAGGTTCTCGAGCACGTCGGCATGGGCGGCGACGACGCGCTTCATCTCGGCGCGCAGCTCCTCGCGCGCCGTGACGTCGATGGCGGCGCCGACAGTGCCGCCGCCGGGCAGCGGCGACTCCGAGATCTCGAGCCGGCGGCGCTCGCCGCCGACGACCACGTGGAGCTCGGCGCTGCGCGGCGCGCGCTCGGCCGCCGCCGCAGCGGCCAGCTCGCGCGTGCGCAGCGCCACCTGCGGCCCGCCCAGCATGCGCCCCTCGGCGATGGCGTCGGCGACGCTCGCCTCCACCGCCGCCGCGAAGGCGGGGTTGCAGTCGACGATGCGCAGGCCCGCGGAGCGGCGCCAGACCGGGACCGAGAGCGCGGCGAGCGCCGAGGAGAGGGAGTCGCGCACGGCCTCGAGCTCGCCCACGCGGATGCGCCCGGCGCGGTCCGCCTCGGCGAGCTCGGTCGCGAGCTCCGCGGCGCGGCCCTCGGCCGCGCGGCGCGCGGCCTCCGCCGCCTCGAGCCGCGCCGAGAGCGACGCGATCTCGCCGGCATCGGACGCGGCGCGGCGCGCGGCGCGCGCGCGCGTCGCTGCCAGGCCGGCGCCCAGCGCCGCGGCCAGCGCCACGAGGAGGATCGAGATGGTTTCCGGGCCCATGCTCAAGGGCCGGAGTCTAGGCCCAGTCGGGGGCCCGCGCCCAGCCCGTCGCCACGCGACGGGCTGGCGCCCGGGTCAGCCTCGCGACCTCAGTAGCGGTACTGCTCGGGCTTGAACGGCCCGGCCTCGCCGACGCCGATGTAGCTGGCCTGGGCCTTGGTGAGCTTGGTCAGCTTCACGCCGATCTTCTCGAGGTGCAGCGCCGCGACCTTCTCGTCGAGGTGCTTGGGCAGCGTGTAGACCTTGCGCGCGTACTTGCCGCCGTCGCGGTTCGTCCACAGCTCGATCTGCGCCAGCGTCTGGTTGGCGAAGGAGCTCGACATCACGAAGCTCGGGTGGCCGGTGGCGTTGCCGAGGTTCACGAGGCGGCCCTCGGAGAGCAGGATGATGCGCTTGCCGTCCGGGAACTCGACCTCGTCCACCTGCGGCTTCACGTTGTGCCACTTGTGGTTCTTGAGCGCGGCCACCTGGATCTCGCTGTCGAAGTGGCCGATGTTGCAGACGATCGCGCGGTGCTTCATCGCGCGCATGTGGTCGACGGTGATGACGTCGACATTGCCCGTGGCGGTCACGAAGATGTCGGCGCGCGGCGCGGCGTCCTCCATCGTCGTCACCTCGTAGCCCTCCATCGCGGCCTGCAGCGCGCAGATCGGATCGACCTCGGAGACGAGGACGCGGCAGCCGGCCTGGCGCAGGCTGGCGGCCGATCCCTTGCCGACGTCGCCGAAGCCCGCGACCATCGCGACCTTGCCCGACATCATCACGTCGGTGCCGCGGCGGATGCCGTCGACCAGCGACTCGCGGCAGCCGTAGAGGTTGTCGAACTTCGACTTGGTCACCGAGTCGTTGACGTTGATCGCCGGGAACAGCAGGCGGCCGTCCTTCTCCATCTGGTAGAGGCGGTGCACGCCCGTGGTCGTCTCCTCGGTCACGCCGCGGATCGCGGCGCCGAGCTTCGCGTACCAGCCCGGGCGCTCCTTGTTGGTCTTCAGGATCGACGCGTAGAGGATCTCCTCCTCCTCGTTGGTCGGCCTGGCGACCAGCGAGGGGTCCTTCTCGGCGCGGATGCCGAGATGGACGAGCAGGGTCGCGTCGCCGCCGTCGTCGAGGATCATGTTCGGCGTGCCGCCATCGGCCCACTCGAAGATGCGGTGCGTGTAGTCCCAGTAGTCCTTGAGCGACTCGCCCTTGATCGCGAAGACCGGCGTGCCGCTGGCCGCGATCGCCGCCGCCGCGTGGTCCTGGGTCGAGTAGATGTTGCACGAGGCCCATCGCACGTCGGCGCCGAGCGCCTTGAGCGTCTCGATCAGCACCGCCGTCTGGATCGTCATGTGCAGAGAGCCGGCGATGCGCGCGCCCTTGAGCGGCTGCGCGGGGCCGTACTCGGCGCGGATCGCCATGAGGCCGGGCATCTCGGTCTCGGCCATCGCGATTTCCTTGCGGCCCCAGTCGGCCAGCTTGATGTCGGCGACGCGGTATTCGGAAGCGATGGCCATGGACGGCTCCTCGGCGGGGCGTGTCGGGGGCGGGATTCCGGCGAACCGGCCGGACGGCGCGCGTGATAACAGCGCGGCGGGACGGGTTCAAGGGACGCGGCCAGCGCCGCCCGCCCCTCAGGCCGGGGCGTTGAACGCGTCCAGCATGGCCGCGATCCGCCCGGGATCGTGCTGCGCCATGATCGCGCGGGCCATCTCGGCCGCCGCGGCCAGGTCGATCGCGCGCACCCGCCCCTTCACCCGGGGGATCTTGAGCGGCGCCATCGACAGCTCGCGGATGCCGAGGCCGAGCAGCAGCGCCGTGTAGCGCGGGTCGCCCGCGATCTCGCCGCAGAGGCTGACCGGGATGCGGTTGCGCAGCGCCGCCTCGGTCGTGAACTGGATGAGGCGGAGCACCGCGGGGTGCAGCGGGTTGTAGAGATGCGCGACCTGCTCGTCGGCGCGGTCGATCGCGAGCGCGTACATCGTCAGGTCGTTGGTGCCGATCGCGAAGAAGTCGCAGGCACGCGCCAGGCCGTCCGCCGCCAGCGCCGCGGCCGGCACCTCGATCATGGCGCCGAGCGGAGGGGCCGGGTCCGCCATCGCCACGCCGCGGCGCAGCAGGCGTCGCTGGACGCGGCCCAGGATCGCGCGCACCTCCTGCACCTCGTGCAGGTACGAGATCATCGGCAGCAGGATCCGCACGGGGCCATGGGCGCCGGCGCGCAGGATCGCGGCGAGCTGCGTCTCCAGCAGCGCCGGCTCGCGCAGCCCGAGCCGGATGGCGCGCAGGCTGAGCGCGGGGTTCGGCCCGGGCGCGAAGCGCGGTCCGAGCGCCGAGGCCAGCTTCTCGCCGCCGACGTCGAGCGTGCGGATGGTGGCGGGCCGGCCCTCCAGCGCCCGCACGGCGCGCGCCAGCGCCTCGTACTGCTCGTCCTCGCCGGGCATGTCGTCGCGGTTCATGAACATGAACTCGCTGCGCAGCAGGCCGACGCCGTCGGCGCCATGCAGCCGCGCGGCCTCCGCGTCGCGCGGCGATTCGAGGTTGGCCTGCAGCCCGATCGCGATGCCGTCGCGCGTCACGGCGGGCAGCCGCGCGATTCGCCGCAGCTGGCGCTCGCTCCGGCGGAAGTCCATGCGCCGGCGCTCGAAGGCGGCGAGCGTCGCCGCCGCGGGCCGCAGCACCACGCGGCCCGCGCTGCCATCGACCACGACGCGGTCGCCGGGCGCCGCCGCGTCCACGAGGCCCGCCACGCCGAGCACGGCGGGCAGGCCGAGCGAGCGCGCGACGATGGCCGTGTGGCCCTCCATCCCGCCCGCCTCGCAGGCGAAGGCGGCGACGCGGGCCGGGTCCATCAGCGCGGTGTCCGCGGGCGTGACGTCGGAGGCGAGCACGACCGTGCCCTCGGGCAGGTCGCCGAAGGCGCGCAGCCTGGCGCGCGTCAGGCAGCGCAGAAGCCGCCCGCCGACGTCGCGCACGTCCTGGGCGCGCGCCGCGAGGTAGGCGTCGTCCATCGCGGCGAAGCTGCGCGCGATGGCGGACGTCTCCTGCTGCACGGCGGCCTCGGCGTTGACCAGCCGCTCCGCGATGCGCGCCTCGACGCCGCGCACGAGGCGCGAGCCGGACAGCATCTGGACATGGGCGTCGAGCAGGAAGCCGATCTCCTCCGCCGCCGCGGCGGGCAGGCGCGCGCCCTTGGCGCGCAGCCGCGCGACCTGCTGCTGCGCGCGCGCCACCGCGGCACGGAAGCGCTCGACCTCGCCGGCGGCCTCGCCCGCGCGGAGCTGGCGCTCCGGCACCTGGATGTCGCCTGGCGCGTGGAGGTGGGCATGGCCGATGGCGATGCCGGGAGAGGCGGCGATGCCCTCCAGCACGAGCTCGCCGGCGGGGGACCGCGCGCGCGGCCGCGCGGCGCGGGAACGGCCCTGGGTCACGTTGCCTCCCCTTCCGGCGGGCCGCGCCGGCCCGCTCAATCCTCGTCGAACTTCGCCGCCACGAGGCCCGCGAGGGCGTCGAGCGCGGCGTCGGCGTCCGTACCCTCGGCGCGGATCGAGAGCTCCGTGCCCGGCCCGGCGGCCAGCATCATCAGGCCCATGATGGATCGCCCGGAGACGGCCACGCCGTCCTTGGCCACGGTCAAATCGGCGGCGAACTGGCTGGCGAGCTTGACGAACCTGGCGGCCGCGCGCGCGTGCAGCCCGCGCTTGTTGAGGATGGTGACGCGGCGCTCCGCCGTCGCGCCGCCGCTCATCGCGACGCGCCCGCGAGCAGCTGCGAGGCGACGTTGATGTACTTGCGCCCGGCCTCGCGCGCCTCGACCACCGCGGCGTCCAGCGCCATCGTCGAGCGCACCGAGGCGAGCTTGATGAGCATCGGAAGGTTCATCCCGGCGACCACTTCGACGCGGCCCTTGCCGAGGATCGACATCGCGAGGTTCGAGGGCGTGCCGCCGAACATGTCCGTGAGCACCGCGACGCCGTCGCCCTCGTCCGCGGCGGCCACCGCGGCGAGGATCTCGGCCCGGCGCACCTCCATGTCGTCCTCCGGGCCGATGCAGATGGCGCGGACGTTGCGCTGCGGCCCCACGACGTGCTCGAGCGCGGAGACGAACTCCGCCGCGAGACGCCCGTGGGTGACGAGTACCATGCCGATCATGCGTGCCTTCCCGCTCTGCCTCAGCGCGCGGCGTCGCCGCGCCTCTCCATGTCCCTGTGGACGAGATTGACCTGGCGGCCGCGCTGGCGGAGCCAGCGTGCGAGCCGTTCGGCGACGTGCACGGAGCGGTGCTTGCCGCCCGTGCAGCCGCAGCCGATGGTCAGGTAGCTCTTGCCCTCGCGCTCGTAGCGCGGCAGCAGGGCGGCGAGCATCGCCACCAGCCCCGCGAAGAAGGCCTCGAAGCCAGGGTCGCGCTCGATGAAGGCGCCGACGGCGGGATCTCGCCCGGTGAGCGGCTCGAGCGCCGGCTCGTAGTGCGGGTTGGCGAGGAAACGCACGTCGAAGACGAGGTCGGCCTCGCGCGGCAGCCCCCAGCGATAGGCGAAGGACACGACCGCGACCACGAGGCCGGGCCGCAGGTCGTCGGCCAGGCGCTCCTGCACCATGCGACGCAGCTCGGCACCCGTCGCGTTCGAGGTGTCGAGGGCGATGTCCGCGCCATCGCGCAGCGCCCAGAGCAGCGAGCGCTCGGCCTGGATCCCGTCGAGCACCGGCCGGTCGAGCGCGAGCGGATGGCGACGCCGCGTCTCGGTGAAGCGGCGGCGCAGCACCTCGTCGTCGGCGTCGAGATAGAGCAGCCGCGCATCGACGCCGGGCGCGGCGCGCAGCGTGGCGAGCGCGTCGAGCACCGGCTGGGGGGCGAAGTCGCGCGTGCGCGCGTCGATGCCGATGGCGAGCGGGCGCGTGCCTTCGCCGCCCGCCTGCACCAGCGCGCCGAGGAAGGAGAGCGGCAGGTTGTCGACGGCCTCGTAGCCCGCGTCCTCGAGCGCGCGCAGCGCCGTCGACTTGCCGGCGCCCGACAGGCCGCTGACGATGACGACGCGGCGACGCGCGGGGGCGGCTGGAGGCGTCGGGGGCTCGCGCATGTGGTGGGGGATCTGCCTGGCGACGCGAGACGGAGGCGCTCAGGCGGCCGAGCGGCCGGAAGCGGCCGGGATCGCGACGCCGTGGCGCAGCACGAGGGCGAGCTTCGCCGGCGCCGAGGCGTCGAAGCCATGCAGGCGCAGGCGCGGCAGCGCGACGCCCAGCATCGCCTCGGCCTCGGGCCCGGGCAGGCGCTCGACCTCGTCGCGCGCCACGAGGTCGACCACGAGGTGCAGCTCCGCGGCGTCGAGGAAGGGAAGGCGCAGGATGCCGACGCCGCGCGCCTCGACGAGGCCGCGCAGCGGCGCGGGCGCCGAGGCGACGAGGCACGCGCCCCGTCGGCGCAGGTCGACGCGGTCGTCGGCGACCAGCGCCGCGCCGGCATCGACCAGGCGCAGCGCGAGGTCCGACTTGCCCGCGCCCGACGGCCCGCGCAGCAGGATGCCGGCGCCGTCGATCGCGACGCAGGTCGCGTGGATCTGGATGGACGTGGCTTGGGTCACGCGGGCGGCACGTTGGACCCCGGCCCCGGCCTTGTCAACGCGCCTACCGCACTGCACCAAAGCCGGCGGGAGAGGGGCACGGCCACGCGCCGCATGGCAGGCCGATGCCCCCTCCGTCGCGCGCCTTCGGCGCGCGCCACCTCCCCCAGCCGCGCTGTCGCGCGGCCGGGGGAGGAGCCTGCTCGCCTCGCATGGGCACGCAGGCGCGGATGGCCCGACCTGCCAACTCCCCTCCCGTCCGCGCGAAGCACGGATGGGAGGGGTGGCGCCGCGCGCCAGCGCGGCGACGGGGAGGGCATCCGTTGAAAGACCCCGCGGTTTTCGTCCGCGGGGACGTCGTCCGGGCTGACAACGCCGGGCCGATTGCAGCACGCGCGCCCCTGAAAACACTGGAAACACGGCATTCGCCGCACCCGGCACGGGGCTTGCGAAGTCGCCGCCAGGCCCCTGCGCGCGCTTCGCGCGCCCAGGGGCCGCTACCCGCGTCCGCCGGCATCGGGGGGCGCTCGACAACCCAGCAGGAGAACCCCATGAGACCAAGGACAGCGACCGGCCTCGCGGCGCTCGCGCTCGCCGCCGGCATCGGCCTCGCCGGCACGGCGGGCGCCGCGCCCTTCTTCACCCTCGCCGGTGGCGCGGACGTGCCTGACGTCGGCAACGACTTCGCCTTCATCGCCGGCACGGGCGCGATCATCCGCGAGAGCCAGATCGGCAACGTGGCCACGATCTCCGTCACCGGGCCCGGCAACATCCGCATCGAGTACATCGGCAAGGAGGCGCTGTTCTCGAACAACATCTTCAACTGGGGCGCGCTGGCCGGCGGGTTGCAGGTCTCCGACACCGGCCCCAACCCGCCGCAGATCGTCGGCGACACGGTCGGCATCCCGCCGGCGGCGCAGGCCAACGGGCTCGCGCCCCTGGTGGTGCCGGTGGCTGCAGGCCTCCTGCCCTTCAACTTCTTCGTCACCGCGACCGGCAACACCGTGCCCAACGGCCATGGCGGCCCCGGCAACGACGACGTCGCGTACTTCTTCGCCGACGCCGCCGGCAACCCGCTGCCGCTCTCCGGGCAGTCCACCATCGCCTACCTGCTGCTCGACGATGGTGGCGGCGCCAACGACAACGACCACGACGACATGATCGTCAGGCTGACGATCACCGAGGCCCCGGAACCGGGCACGCTTGCCGTGCTCGGCATGACCCTCGCGGGGCTCGGCCTGTCGCGCCGCCGGCGGCGCTGAGGCCGGGACGCGGGCGGGGCGCGGCGGCCCCGCCCGTCACTCCGCCGGGAGCGCGATGACGAAGCGCGCGCCGCCCGGCCTGCCATCGGTGCCGGGCCGGTTCTCCGCGCGCAGCGTGCCGCCATGGGCCGACGCGATCTGCCGCGAGATCGACAGGCCCAGGCCCGAATGCATGCCGAACTTCTCGCCTTCGGGTCGCGAACTGTAGAAGCGCTCGAAGATCCGCTCGAGGCTGGCCTCGGGGATGCCGGGCCCCTCGTCGGAGACGGAGATCTCCACCATCCCGCCAACACGCGCGGCGGCGAGCGAGATCCGCCCGCCGGGCGGGCTGAAGGACACGGCGTTGGCGATCAGGTTGCGCAGCACCTGGCCGAGCCGGTCCTCGATGCCCGAGACGCGCAGTTCCACCCCCGCCGGCAGGTCGAGGTCGAGGAGCGGGGCCCCATCGGCGCGCGTCGCCTCGTGCACCTCGACGAGCGTGCCCAGCAGCCGCGCGACGTCGATCGGCCGGGCGGTGGCGCGGCTCAGCTCCGCGTCGAGCCGCGAGGCGCCGGATATGTCGCCGATCAGCCTGTCGATGCGCTGCACGTCCTCGACGATCACCTGCATCAGCCGCTCGCGCCGCGCCGGGTCCTGGACGCGCGCCGCGGTCTCCACCGCGCTCTTGAGCGAGGTCAGCGGGTTCCTGATCTCGTGCGCGACGTCGGCGGCGAAGCGCTCGATCTCGTCGAGGCGCTGGCGCAGCGCCGTGGTCATGTCGACCAGCGCGCCCGACAGCTCGCCGATCTCGTCGCCGCGGCCGCGCATGTCGGGTATCGCGGCATCGGCGCGGAAGGCCTCGGCGCCGCCGATGCGGCGCTGGCCGCGCCGCACGCGCTCGGTCGCGGCGGCGAGGCGCAGGATCGGCCGCGTGATCGTTCCGGAGAGGTAGATCGACGCGAGCGCCGTCACCAGCAGCGCGCCGAGGCAGAGCTTGAGGATGTCGACGCGCAGCTCGCGCACGCTCGCCTCGACCTGCTCGCCGCCCGCGACGAGCATCACGGCGCCCAGCACCTGCTTGAAGCGCTGCACCGGCACGGCGACGGAGACGAGCATGCCCTGCCCGCTGGCGAAGCCGCGCATGCGCACCGCGTCCTCGCCGGCGAGCGCGGCCTGCACCTCGGGGAACTCGTCGGCATGCGGCTCGGGCGCGTCGGGCCAGGGCGGCAGGTCCTCGCGCGCGGGCAGCCAGTTCATGACCCAGTCATAGGCCGTGTCGGCCAGCGCCTCGAGCATGCCGCGCGTCGGGCGCGGCGGCGGCAGCGGCTCGACCAGCACCTGCCCGCCGAAGGGGGAGATCACGCGGCTGTCGGCGAGGACATGGCCCTCGGGCGCGAAGACGCGCGCGTGGCCGTAGCTCGGCTCCATCAGCCGGTAGAGCATCGGCCGCACGACGTCGGGCGCGAGGCGGTAGTCGATGCCCGCCTCGCCGTCCTCGTCGGGGCGCGCGGATTCCGACACCGCGGTCGCCACGAGGCGCGCCTGCATGCTCATGGCGGCGACCTGGGCGTCGATCAGGCCGCGGCGGTAGTCGTCGAGGTAGAGAAGGCCGAAGCCGAGCAGCGCGGGGCCGAGGAGGTTGAGGAACAGGATCCGCCGCGTGAGCGGCGACATGATCCGGTGCCTGCGGCGCGGCGCGCTCATTTCTCCTTGTCGCGGTAGCGGTAGCCGAGGCCGTAGAGCGTCTCGATCTGCTGGAACTGCTCGTCGACCTCCTTGAACTTCCTGCGCAGCCGCTTGATGTGGCTGTCGATCGTGCGGTCGTCGACGTAGACATGCTCGCCATAGGCGGCGTCCATCAGCTGGTCGCGCGTCTTGACCATGCCGGGCCGCTGCGCGAGCGCCTTGATGAGCAGGAACTCGGTGACGGTGAGCGCGACGTCCCTGCCCTTCCAGGTGCAGACATGTCGCGCGGGGTCGAGCACGAGCTCGCCGCGCGAGAGCGGCGGCTCGCCGCCGGCCGCGCCCGCCGCGCGGTCGCGCAGGATGTCCTGCCGCCGCAGGATGGCGCGGATGCGCTCGACCAGCAGGCGCTGCGAGAACGGCTTGGTGATGTAGTCGTCCGCGCCCATGCGCAGGCCCAGCGCCTCGTCGAGCTCGTCGTCCTTCGAGGTCAGGAAGATGACGGGCAGCTGGCTCTGCCGGCGCAGCTTGCCGAGCAGCTCCATGCCGTCCATGCGCGGCATCTTGATGTCGAGCACCGCGAGGTCGGGCGGCCGCGCGGTTATGTCGCGCAGCGCTTCCGTCGGGTCGGCGTAGCTGCGCACGGCGAAGCCCTCAGCCTCCAGCGCCATCGCGACCGAGGTGAGGATGTTGCGGTCGTCGTCGACCAGCGCGATCGTCTGCGGCACGTGTCCCTGTCCTTCCCGGGGCCGGCGCATCGCCGCCCGCACGCCGCCGCAATCTCGCGGCGGATTATGGCCCCCGCGCGGCGACGCCGGGGCACGGTCGCGATTATAGAGGCCGCGCGCCGCCGCGGTTACTCTCCCGCCATGGAAACGACGCCACGGGCCCCCGCCCCCGCCCCCGCCACGCCCCCGCCGCCGGCGCAGGTGGCCCGCGCGCTGCTGCGCGGCCTCGACCATGCGGCCCTCGCCACGATCGCGGCCGCGGGCAGCCCCGCGGCCGGGGCGCCCCACGCCTCGCTGGTCCAGGTCGCCTCGATGCCCGATGCGAGCCCGATCCTCCTGGTCTCGCGGCTGGCCGAGCACACGCGCAACATCGAGGCCGACCCGCGCGTGTCGCTGCTGCTCGACGGCACGGCGGGACTGGGCGAGAGGCTGACCGGCGCACGGCTCGGCCTGCACGG
>CANMWW010000015.1 GCA_947500965.1 Alphaproteobacteria bacterium | reverse complement strand
CGCAGGCTCAGGTCACGCAGCTTCCGCGAAAATGGGCGCGCCCCGGGACCGAGGTGCATGCCGAGCCCCCGATCCCCAGCGCCGGCGCGCAGGAGGCCGAGTTGGCGGCGCGCCGCCTCGCGGCGCATCTCCCCGACCGCGTCGTAATGGACTGCATGAGCTACACGACGCTGCATCGCGACGCGGCGCGACGCTGGCGTGACCATGCTGCTCGCCGTCAAGACGGTGGCGCGCATCGCGGCGGAACTCACGGGGTGAGCGCGACGACGATGCGCGATATCAACGCGGGCGACATCGAACCCATCGCCGTCGGCGCCTGGATCCTGGGCACCGGCGACGGCGGCTCGCCCTATCCTGGCCTCCTCAACATGCGGTGCCCTTACGCCGAGGGCCGGCGCGAGCGGCTGATGAGCCCCGACCACCTCGCCGACGACGACGCGGTCGCGGCGGTCTCGAACCACGGTGCCCCGCTGGTCGGTCAGGAGAGGCTGACCGACAACCGCAACGTCGTGCGCGCGGTCGAGTCGATGGAGGAATTCACCGTCGAGCGCTTCCGCGCGATCTTGTCGCTCGAGATCGGCGGCGACAACGCGATCCAGAGGATGATGGCGGCGGCGCATCGCGACCAGCAGGGCGTCGACGCGGACGGCATGGGACGCGCCCACCCGGAGGCGCAGATGACGAGCTTCGCGGTCGGCGGCCTCAAGCCCTAGCCGCTGACCTCCGTCGATCCACGGGGAATCGAACCCATCGTCGCGCGCGCCCGACATGGACGTGGATGGAGCGCGTCAGCCGCGAGATCCGCACCAAGAAAGGCTCCATCGCCGCGACCTGCAAGGCGCCGCGCACCGGCGCCGAGGTGAAGCGCTGGGGCATCCGCTGGACCAGGACCAAGGCGATCCGGATCGGCGCGGGCGCCGACCGCGCGAACCTGCGCACGGTGGAGACGGAGGACATGGCGCTCTCCTACCAGCCCGGCAACGCGCTGCGCGACCGGGGGCGCATGGTCGGCGACGTCGCGGCGCGCTGAGCCGCGACCGCGCGCGCTAGCCGCGCAGTCCGACGAGATGCGAGGAGAACTGGCGGGCAGCCGCCTCCCAGCTGAAGAGGGCGGCGTGCTGCCGCGCACGCGATCGAGGTATGTCCAGCGCGCGCAGGCATGCGGCGCGCAGGTCATCGCCGATCGCGCCGGCTTCGGATCCCGCGAGCACGTCGCGAGGCCCGGGCACGTCGTAGGCCGCGACGGGAAGGCCACAGGCCATGGCCTCGAGCAGCACGAGCCCGAACGTGTCGGTGCGGGACGGGAAGACGAAGACGTCGGCAGCCGCGTAGAAGCGTGCCAGTTCGTGCTGTGCGAGGACGCCTGCCCAATGGACGGAGTCACCATGCCGTGCCTTGAGTTCGGCGAGTTGCGGCCCTTCTCCGACGACCCACTTGGTCCCAGGGAGGTCGAGCGACAGGAATGCCTCGACGTTCTTCTCGACGGCGACGCGGCCGACATAAAGGAAGATCGGCCGTTCCTCCTTCAGGAACTCCCGCGGGTTCGGACCGGCAGGCTCCGGATTGAACATGCGCAGGTCGACGCCCCTGCTCCAGAGCACCACGTTCCGGAACCTCCGGGCCTCGAGGTCGGAGACGATCGAGGGCGTGGGCGCCATGACCCGCGCCGCAGGCGCGTGGAAGTGGCGCATCGCGGCGTAGCTCCAGTCGAGCGGGACGCCAAGCCGCGGCTGCAGGTACTCGGGAAAGCGCGTGTGGTAGGCGGTGGTGAACGCGTAGCGCCGTCGCAGGGCGTAGCGACGCGCCGCCCAGCCGAGCGGCCCCTCGGTCGCGACGTGCAACGCGTCGCATTCGGTCGCGTCTATCGCGCGCCCCACCATGCCAGTCGTCGCAAGGGACAGCCGGATCTCCGGATAGCTCGGGCACGGCAGGGTTCTGAACGAGGCAGGCGTCACCATGCTCACGGAATGGCCGAGGCGCTGCAGCTCGCGGACTGTCTCCTTCAAGGTCCGCACGACGCCGTTGACCTGCGGCTCCCAGGCGTCGGTGACGATCGTCACGCGCATTGCAGCGCGGTCCCGCGCGGAACGCGCCTCGTCGCCGATCACGATGCCAGCGCCTTGGCGCGATCGACGCCGCTGGCCACGCCCCAGTCGACGATCTCGAGGCGCCCATCCCAATGCTCGACGAGCGCCGTGCAGCTCTCCACCCAGTCGCCGTCGTTGCAGTAGAGGATGCCGTCGATCGTCCGGATCTCCGCCTTGTGTATGTGGCCACATACCACGCCATCGACCCCGCGGCGCCGAGCCTCCGAGGCGACCGCGTCCTCGAAGTCCGTCACGTAGGAAACCGCGCTCTTCACCTTGCCCTTCAGGAAGCTAGACAACGACCAGTAGCCAAGGCCGAACGCAAGGCGGATCTGGTTCAACTGGTGGTTCATCCAGAGCGCGAACGTGTAGGCGTGATCCCCCAGGACCGCGAGCCATCGGGCATAGGTCACGACCCCATCGAAGGCGTCGCCATGGATGACGAGCATCCGCCGTCCATCGGCGGTCACGTGGATCGCGTCGTCGAGGACCCAGATGCCACCGAACTGCATGCCGACATAGTCCCGCGCGAACTCGTCGTGGTTGCCCGGCACGAGTATCACCTGGGTACCCTTGCGGGCCTTGCGCAGGACCTTCTGGGCGACGTCGTTGTGGCTCTGGGCCCAGTACCAGGATTTCCTGAGCCGCCATCCGTCGACGATGTCGCCGACGAGATACAGGTATTGGGAATCGGTATTCCTGAGGAAGTCGAGCAGGAGTTCGGCCTTGCAGCCCCGCGTGCCGAGATGGATGTCGGATATGAAGATCGCCCTGTACCGCCTTGCGAAGCCGCCTCTCTCGACGCCATCCGGTAGAAGCATCTTGCCCATCAGGATTTCCCCAGCCTGTGGATAACACCTCTTCGGTCTAGTGGCGGCCGATGACACGCCGACGACAGCGAGGCCGCGCGCCCTCGATTTAACGAAAGCGTCATTTGCATGGCGACTGACGGGCGGTGATCCGCCCCGGACATGCCGCAAGCGGCAAGGGTCGCGTGAGGCAACCAACGCAGGTCGACGAAGCATGCCAGCCAAGGGAGAGCCGGACGCCTCGCCCCGGGTCGATGCATGGGGATCCGCGGATCGGTCATCGCGCCTTCCGGGAATCGTCACGAGCGCGGGCGTAGTTGCTGGCCAGGCCGGATGCGAGGGGATGTCATGTCGTTGGAGCGCCCGATCGAGGCTAGGCAGGAATGGATGGGCGTGCTGGCGCGCGCCTCGCGCGAGCAACTCGAACGTTGCTGGCACGAGACTTCCACGGACGCACCGTTCGTCGAGCTGAAGCCGCCGGAGACAGGCCTCGTGATGGTGCGCGCGCGATCCGGAGGCAATGGCCCGCAGTTCAACATGGGGGAGATGACGGTGACCCGATGCATCCTGCGCGGGCCGCATGGCGTCCTTGGCCATGCCTATGTCGCCGGGCGCGACCACCGGCACGCGCGACTCGCCGCGGCATTCGACGCGCTCCTCCAGCTCCCGGAGCATCGCGCTGCGATCATGGACCGGGTCGTGGCCCCCCTTGCCGCGGAGCAGAGGCGGAGGCGCGCCGCGCGCTGGGCTGCCGCCTCCCGCACGAAGGTCGAGTTCCTCACTGTCGCGAGGGAGGCTGGATGACCATGGACCAGCTCGTCGCGCCGTTGGCGCCCTGCGGTCCCGGCTTCGCCGATCCGGTCGCGCAATCGCAGCGCGTCTTCCGCGCCATCATGGACGCCATGTCGAGGCCGGGCTCGCTGCAGCATGTCGATGCGCCGCAGGAGGTGCCGGAGGAACTCTGGCCCGCCAGCGCCGCCGTCGGGCTGGCCCTGCTCGACCACGATACCAGCGCCTGGCTGCCCCTCGACTGCCTCGCCGCGCGCGATTGGCTGCGCTTCCACACGGGATGCAGGCTGGCGACGAGCGCAGGCGACGCCGACTTCGTATTCGTGCCGCTCGGGCGCGACTGCCCCGACTTCGCGACGATGAAGCTGGGGACGGACGAGGAACCGCATCGCTCTGCCATGGTCGTCGTCGACGTCGCCGGCCTTGGCACCGGAGATGCCGGCTGGCGCCTGGCCGGGCCCGGCATACGGGGCGATGCCCTGCTCCGCGTGGACGGGCCCGCCCGCGAATTCCTGCGTGCGCGCGATACCGTCGGGGCGCTCTTCCCGCGCGGCGTCGATGCGATCCTCGCCCACGGGTCGAGGATGGCCGCGCTTCCCCGTACCACCCGCGTGGAGACCTGACGATGTACGTCGCGGTCAAGGGTGGCGAAAGGGCCATCGATGCATCGCTCGAGATGCTCGCGCGCGAAAGGCGAGGCGACACCTCGGTCCCGGAGCTTTCGATCGAGCAGATCGAGCAGCAGATGTCGCTCGCGGTCGATCGCGTCATGGCGGAAGGGTCGCTGCGGGACCGGAAGCTCGCCGCCCTCGCCATCAAGCAGGCGCGCGGAGACCTCGTGGAGGCGATCTTCCTCCTGCGCGCCTACCGGACCACGCTCCCGCGCTTCGGGTTCTCCGAGCCAGTCGACACGGCGGCGATGCAGGTGTCGCGTCGCATATCGGCAGCATTCAAGGACGTGCCCGGCGGGCAGCTCCTCGGCCCCACCTTCGACTACACCCACAGGCTCCTCGATTTCGGACTGATGACCGCGGCGCCCCGTCCGGGCGTCTCCAGCGCGCCCATGCCGGGTGCGGCTGCGGGCCCGGAGCAGCCGCCGATGCCGCATGTCTCGGACATACTCGGGCATGACGGCCTGATCGAGGCGGAGCCCTCGCACGGTGCCGAGCCGGGCGACATCACGCGCGATCCGCCGTCCTTCCCGGTGGATCGCAGCACGCGGCTCCAGGCGTTGTCGCGCGGAGACGAGGGGTTCCTGCTCGCCCTCGGCTACTCGACCCAGCGCGGCTACGGGAACAATCACCCCTTCGCCGGCGAGATCCGCTTCGGGGAGGTGGCCATCGCCTTCGTCCCCCCCGAACTCGGCTTCGAGGTCGAGATCGGCGACGTCGAGCTGACGGAGTGCCAGATGATCAACCAGTTCCGCGGCCGCGGCGACGAACCGCCTCGCTTCACGAGGGGCTACGGCCTCGTCTTCGGCCACGGCGAGCGCAAGGCGATGGCAATGGCGCTCGTGGACAGGGCGTTGCGGGCGCGCGAGCTGGGCGAGGAGCCGGGCAGCCCGGCGCAGGACGAGGAATTCGTCCTCTCCCACGCGGACAATGTCGACGCGTCCGGCTTCGTCCAGCACCTGAAGCTGCCGCACTACGTCGATTTCCAGGCCGAGCTCCTCGCGGTTCGGGACCTGCGGGAAAAGGCGAAGGTCCGGGGGGCCGGGGAATGACCACCGCAACCGCCCCGGCCGGCTACAACTTCGCGTACCTCGACGAGGGCACGAAGCGGATGATACGCCGGGCCATCCTCAAGGCCATCGCGATCCCCGGCTACCAGGTTCCGTTCGGCAGCAGGGAGATGCCCCTCGCCTACGGCTGGGGCACCGGCGGCATGCAGGTGACGGCGGCCGTCATCGGGGCATCCGACCGCCTCAAGGTGATCGACCAGGGCGCCGACGACACGACCAACGCGGTATCGATCCGCAGGTTCTTCGCGCGCACGGCCGGCGTCGCGACGACGGAGCGCACCGCGGAGGCCACCATCATCCAGACTCGGCACCGCATTCCCGAGCGGCCACTGCGCGAGGGGCAGGTCCTCGTCTACCAGGTGCCCATGCCGGAGCCGCTCCGCTTCATCGAGCCCAGGGAGTCCGAGACGCGCAAGATGCATGCGCTGGTCGAGTACGGAGCGATGCATGTCCGTCTCTACGAGGATATCGCCGCCCATGGCCGCATCACCACGGCGTACGGGTACCCTGTGCTCGTGAACGGGCGCTACGTGATGTCGCCCTCGCCGATACCGAAATTCGACAACCCGAAGATGGACATGATGCCCGCCCTCCAGCTCTTCGGGGCGGGCCGGGAAAAGCGCATCTACGCGGTGCCGCCGTACACGCCGGTGCGCAGCCTCGACTTCGACGACCATCCCTTCGCGATCGAGCGCGGCGACCAGCCATGCGCGCTCTGCGGCTCGACCGATACCTACCTCGACGAAGTGGTCGTCGACGACCGGGGCGGACGCGTCTTCGTGTGCTCCGATTCAGACCATTGCGGCGAGCGGCAGGAGGCGGGTCGCGCGGCCCCGGCGCGGGCATGACCGAGGCTCCCCTGTTGCGCGTGCGCGGACTCTCCCACGCGTACGGCTCGCGTATCGCCTGCAGCGCCGTCGACGTCGAGGTCTGGCCGGGCGAGGTCCTTGCCATCGTCGGCGAGTCCGGTTCCGGGAAGTCGACGCTGCTGAACTGCATCTCGGGCCGCATGCGCCCGGGAGCCGGCGAGGTCCTCTACCGGGCGAAGGATGGCCGCGAGGTGGACCTCTGGCAGGCCTCCGACGCCCAGCGGCGCCTGCTGGCGAGGACCGAACTGGGCATGGTCCACCAGAACCCGAGGGACGGGCTCAGGCTGGGCGTATCGGCCGGCGGGAACGTCGGCGAACGCCTGATGGCCGTCGGTGCCCGCAACTACGGTGCCATTCGCGCAACGGCCGCGGAATGGCTTGCGCGCGTCGAGATCGACGTCGGCCGGATCGACGACCTTCCCCGGACGTTCTCCGGGGGGATGCAGCAGCGCCTCCAGATCGCGCGCGTCCTGGTGAGCCGCCCGCGCCTGGTCTTCCTGGACGAGCCGACGGGAGGCCTCGACGTCTCCGTCCAGGCGCGCCTGCTCGACCTGCTGCGAAGTCTTTCGCGGGACCTTGGCCTTGCGTCGATCATCGTCACGCATGACCTCGCGGTGGCGCGCCTGCTCGCGCACCGTATCTGCGTCATGCGCGGCGGCGAGGTCGTCGAGGATGGATTGACGGATCGCGTCCTCGACGATCCGCGCCATCCCTATACGCAACTCCTGGTCTCCTCGGTGCTGCCCCCATGACAGCCTCCCTGCGCCTCGTCGACGTCTCGAAGACGTTCGTGCTTCACAACCAGGACGGCGCGGTCCTCCGCGTCCTCGACAGGCTCTCGCTCGAGGTCGAGGGCGGAGAATGCGTGGCGCTCGTCGGTCCCTCCGGCGCCGGCAAGAGCACGGTCCTTCGGATCGCCTGCGGCAACTACGCGCCGGATTGGGGTCGCGTCCTCGTCGCCGCAGGCGGTCGCGCGACCGACATCGCCTGCGCGCCGCCGCGGGCCGTGCTCGCGCTACGCCGACAGGCGATAGGACATGTCAGCCAGTTCCTCAGGGTGATCCCGCGAGTCCCCGCGATCGAGGTCGTCGCCGAGGCCGCGCGCCTCGCGGGCTCGTCCCCCGACGACGCCCACGCGCGCGCAGGAGAGATGCTGGACATCCTGCGGATCCCCCGGCGCCTGTGGTCGCTGTCGCCGACAACCTTCTCGGGTGGCGAACAGCAGCGCGTCAACATCGCGCGGACCATGGTGGTGCCATTCCCGATCCTGCTGCTGGACGAGCCAACCGCCTCCCTCGACGCCGAGAACCGGGCCGTCGTGGTGGATCTCATAAGAGACGCATGCAGGCGGGGGGCGGCGGTGCTCGGCATCTTCCATGACGCGGACGTTCGCGCGGCGGTCGCGACCCGCGAGGTCGCGTGCGCCACGCTATCGAGGGCCGCATGAGCTACGAGGTCGTGTTCACCAACGCCCGGATCGCCCTTCCCGGCCGCGTCGTCCCGGGAAACCTCGTCATCCGCGGCGGACGCATTGCGGAACTCGAACCCGGGGGTGGCCCGGTCTGGGGTTCGCTCGATTGCGGCGGCGACCTGGTCATGCCTGGCATGGTCGAGATCCACACCGACAACCTGGAGAAGCACGTCGTGCCACGCCCGGGGGTCGCCTGGCCGATCGGGAGCGCGGTCCTCGCGCACGACGCCCAGGTCGCCGCGTCCGGCATCACGACCGTGTGCGACGCCGTCACCGTCGGCGACATCTGGAACGATCCGTCGCGCACCGGCATGCTCCGCGACATGGTCCGCGCGCTCGACGAGGCAAGCGCCGCGAGATCGCTGCGGGCCGAGCACCTGCTCCACCTGCGCGCCGAGTTGAGCCACGGGAACCTGCTCGACGGCTTCGAGCAGCTTTCCACGAACCCGCGGGCACGGGTGGTCACCCTGATGGATCACACGCCGGGGCAGCGCCAGTTCGCCGACGAGGCGGTCTACCGCCGCTACTACCAGGGCAAGACGAGGCTCGGGGATCGCGAGATGGACGAGTTGCTCGAGCGGCATCGCCAGTCCCAGCGACGCCATGCGGCGCCGAACCGCGCGCGCGTGCTCGAGATCGCCCGCGCGCGCGGCTTCGTCATGGGCAGCCATGACGACGCCAGCGCCGCACATGTCGACGAGGCCGCGGGGTCGGGCCTCGCGTTCAGCGAATTCCCGACGACGGAGGAAGCCGCGCGCCGCGCGAGGGAAACCGGGCTCGGCATACTCGTCGGCGCGCCCAACGTCGTCCGCGGATCGTCGCACTCAGGCAACGTCTCCGCGCTCGGACTCGCGCGGCTGGGCCTCGTGGACCTGCTGTCGTCCGACTACGTGCCCGCCAGCCTCGTCCACGGCATGGCACGCCTGCACCGCGAGGGCGGCATGGATCTCCCGAGCGCGATCGCATGCGTCACATCGAACCCGGCCGACCTGCTCGGGCTCGGGGATCGGGGCCGGATCGAGGTCGGCAAGCGCGCCGACGTGATCCGCGTGGACGATCGCGCCGAGATCCCGGTCGTGCGCGCCACATGGCGGGCCGGAGAGCGGGTCGCATGACCGACATGCTCGTGCGATACGCCGTGTACTGGGCGCCGCGCCCGAACTCGCCACTCGCGCGCTTCGGGAACGGGTGGCTCGGACGCGATCCCGACCCCGCGGGGGGCGAACCTGCCTTCCCGCTCGGCGCCCCGCCCGACGCATGGCGGGAACTGGTCGCCGAACCCAGTACCTACGGCTTCCACGCCACGCTCAAGGCTCCGTTCCGCCTCGCCCCGAACCGCTCCGCGGCGGACTTGGCGGCCGCCGTGGCGCAGCTCGCCGCGCCGCTGCGCCCGATCGATGCCGTGGTGCTCCACCTCGCCGAACTCGGCCGCTTCCTCGCGCTGGTGCCGACCTCGCGACGCCGCGAGATCGACCTTCTCGCGGGCTATTGCGTCGAGGCGCTGGACGAGTTCCGCGCGCCACCGGACGACGCCGAGCTGGCGCGGCGGCGCGCCGCAGGGTTGACGCCCCGGCAGGAGCGGCTCCTGGCGAGATGGGGCTATCCCTTCGTCTTCCCTGAATTCCGCTTCCACATGACGCTCACGACGGCGATGGAACAGCCCGCCCGCGACCGGCTCCGAGACGCGCTCGACAAGCCAGCCACCGAGGCATGCCGCGTCCCCGAGGACATCGCCGACCTTTGCCTGTTCGTCCAGCGGGGCGCAGGGGCTGGCTTCACGCTCGCCCATCGTTTTCCCATGAAGGGCTAGGTGCCGGCGAGCTCCCGCAGGCACGCGACGAAGGCATCGACCGCCTCGCCGATCGTACGGTCGTTCACGACGGTGAAGTCGCAGTCCCCGGCATCCATGGCGCCGGCCCTCGACAGGCGACGGCAGATGTCGGCGACGTTCTCGCGGCCGCGCGCAGACAGACGCGCGGCCAGCAGTTCCGGCGGCGCGGTAACGAGCGCCACCTTCACGCACGGGTACGCCCGTCGCGCCGGTTCGATGATCCCGCGGGACACGTTGGCGACCACGACCTTGCCGTCCGCGACCGCGGGATCGATCGCCGAACGCCTGATCCCGTAGGAGAGCTCGTGCGCCCTCCAGCAAAGCGCGAATTCGCCCGAGACGTCGGCGGCCGCGAATTCCCTTTCGCTCAGCGCCTCGAAGTCCTCCCCCCCAGCGCCGGCGCGACGCGTGATGGAGCGTCGGGCGAAGGCGAGGCGCTCCTCTCGGGCGAGGGCGCGGCGCGCGCCGTCTATCACCGTGTCCTTGCCGGCGCCGCTCGGGCCTACCACGAGCAGGAGGATGCCAGGCCTCTGCACCTCGAAGATCATGGGTGCAGCCATGCGCTGCGTCCGGGTCGTCCCGATGAACTCGGCGTGATCGTTCCGGGACGCCGCGTCGAGTCCCGGCGCGTGAACGAACCCGTCATCGAATCGACGCCCCGCGCAGCGATCCTCGCCGCATCAGAGGAGTGCAGCGCATGCTGGCGATCGATGGATTGACGAAGAGGTTCGGCGAGAAGGTCGCCGTGGACCGGGTCTCGCTGGAGATACCGGCGGGCAGCTTCGTGGGCGTGATCGGTCGATCCGGAGCCGGCAAGTCAACCCTGCTCAGGATGATCAACCGGCTCGCCGAGCCGACCTCGGGCCGGGTCTCCTTCGCCGGCGTCGACGTCACGGCCCTGCGCGGCGCGGCCCTGCGCCGCTGGCGGCGCGACGCGGCGATGATCTTCCAGCAGTTCAACCTGGTCGGCCGGCTCGACGTGATGACGAACGTCCTGCTCGGTCGCCTCGACCATGCGACGCCAGCGCGCGCGATGCTTGGACTGTGGTCCGACGAGGATCGTGCCCTTGCGCTTTCCGCGCTCGACCTGTTCGACATGGCGGCGCTGGCCGCGCAGAGGACGGAGACGCTGTCGGGCGGCCAGCAGCAGCGCGTGGCAATCGCGCGCGCGCTGGTGCAGGAACCGCGCCTCGTGCTCGCCGACGAGCCGATCGCGTCGCTCGATCCGCGCAACACGCGCCTCGTGATGGACGGGCTCCAGCGCATGAACCGCGATTACGGGATCACCGTGATCTGCAACCTCCATGCGCTCGACGTCGCCCGCGCGTATTGCGACCGCCTCGTCGGCATGCGCGCCGGGCGGGTCGTCTTCGATGCCGCGCCCGAGGAACTGACCGAAAGCCTCGCCCGCGACCTCTATGGCCTCGAGGCCGGAGAGGCGCTCGGCGAGGTCGCGTCCCCCGACGATGCCGGCGCGCCGGCCGTCTCCGCCCCTGTCGCTGCCTGACGCACCGGCGACCAAACCCTCCCGAGGTCCTCACATGTCCATGCGCTCGTTCCTCCTCGCCGCGCTGGCGACGATCATGCCGGTGGCCGCTTCCGCCCAGAGCTGGAAGGCCAGGTACCCCGAGCTCGTCTACTCGATCATCCCCTCGGAGAACTCCGCCGGCGTGACGCAGCGTTTCGAGCCATTCGTCGAATACCTTTCCCGGGAACTCGGCACCAAGGTCGTCCTGCGCATCGCGACCGACTACGCTGCCGTGATCGAGGGCCAGAAGTCCGGGCACATCCACATCGGCATGCACGGGCCGTCGTCCTACGTCCGCGCGTGGACGGTGACCAATGGCGGGGTCGAGGCGTTCAACACGAGCATCAATGCGGACGGGTCCATCGGCTACTACTCGGTCGCCTATGCGCGCAGCCGCGACGCAGGATCGGGGATCGGGGATTTCCGCGGCCGGAACCTCTGCCTCGTGGACGCGAATTCCGCCTCCGGCAACAACGTGCCGCGCTTCTCGATGAGCAAGATGGGAATCGATCCCGAGAAGTTCTTCGGCAAGGTCGTTTACGCGGGCAGCCACGAGAACGCGGTCACGGCGCTCGTGCAAGGCACCTGCGACCTCGCGTTCAACTGGTGGAACTCGGAAGCAGACTCCAACCTGAGCCGGATGGCGGGCAAGAAGCTCGTGAACGCGGCCGACCTGAAGATCGTGTTCCGCTCGGACCTGATCATGGGTTCGCCGAACACCTACCTCGCATCCCTGCCCGCCGACCTGAAGGCCGCGATCGCGAAGGCGTTCGAGGAGGCGCCGACGAAGGCGAGGGCCGCGTTCGATCGTCTCTCGGACGGCAAGGACCTCGGCTTCCGCCGCGTCACCCACAAGGACTACGAGCCGGTCGTCGAGCTCCAGAAGTTCGTCGACGAACTGCGTCGCAGGCGCGCCTCCTGACCAGGCGCACGGGACATGGGCATGCACGGTGCGATCGCCCGCCTGCCCGACGGGCAGCTGGATCCCCTGCGCGATGCATACCGCGCCGCGGTGGCGGCGCGCCGCCGCCGCACGCTCGTCGGCTCGGCGATACTCCTGGCGGCGGTCCTCGTCGCCGGGGGCGTCGCCGAGATCGACCTCCGGCGCGTGGCCGAGAACATCCATCGGCTGCCCGACTACGTCGCCCGAATCTTCACGCTGGACGACGGGCGGCCCGTCTGGCGCGACCCGGCCGAATGGATGTGGGGGGTCGGCTACTGGACGCGACTGCTCGGCGAGACCGTGCTCATAGCCTATCTCGGCACGGCGACAGGGGCCGTCCTCGGCTTCTTCCTCTGCTTCTTCGCATCCGCCAACCTGGCGCCGGGCGGCTGGACCAGGGTGGCCTCGAGGCGATGCCTCGAGTTCTGTCGCACCGTCCCGGAACTCGTCTTCGCGCTCCTTTTCGTGCAGGCGTTCGGCCTGGGACCGCTCCCGGGCGTGCTCGCCATCTCGATCCATACGGCCGGAGCCCTGGGGAAGCTGTTCGCGGAGGTCGTGGAGAACATCGACATGAGGCCCGTCGAAGGCGCGAAGTCCTGCGGCGCCAGCTGGTCGCAGGCGATCCGCTACGCGGTGATGCCGCAGGTCGCCTCCAACCTGGCCAGCTACGCGCTCCTGCGCTTCGAGATCAATGTCCGCGGAGCCGCGGTGATGGGCTTCGTCGGCGCGGGCGGGATCGGTCAGGACCTGATCGAGGCGATCCGCAAGTTCTACTACCCGGACGTCAGCGCGATGCTCGTCCTGATCATCCTCTGCGTGACGGCGATAGACCTCGCGACGGAGCGCCTGCGGCACCGCCTCCTTGGCTGGGAGCACCAGCGATGACGAACAGGTCCCCGCACGCCGGCGACCTCGATCCGGTCACGGCGAGGACGCGCTTCCCTCGGAGCTTCCCCTCTCCCCTGCGGTCCCATGGCGCTGCGATGGCGATCTTCCTATCGCTGTCCGGCGTCCTCGCCTGGGGATATTCGATCGTCGGGGTCTCCCCGATGCGATTCATGGAAGGTATCGGCAAGCTAGGGAGCATCGCCCTGCTCATGCTGCCGCCCGACACTGGCGACTGGGCCAAGTTCCTGACCTACCTGTACGCGCTTGCCGAGACCGTCGCGATCGCGCTGCTCGGCACGCTCGCGGCGGCGATCGTTGCCTTCCCGGTCGCGCTGCTCGCTTCGCGCAACGTGCTGGCCAACCGCGTCGTCCATTTCGCGTCGCGACGGATCCTCGATTGCGTGAGGGGCGTGGACGAACTGATCTGGGCGCTCGTCTGGATCAATGTCGTCGGCCTGGGGCCATTCGCCGGGGTCCTCGCCATCGCCACGGCGAACGCCGGCATCTTCGGCAAGCTGTTCTCCGAGGCGATCGAGGCCTCGGGCCGCGGGCCCGTGGAGGGCGTGCTCTCGACCGGGGGCAACGACGGGCATGCCGTGCGCTACGGCCTGCTGCCGCAGGTCGTTCCCGTGCTCCTGAGCCAGGTCCTCTATTACTTCGAATCGAACACGCGGTCGGCGACGATCATCGGCATCGTGGGGGCAGGAGGCATCGGGCTCCACATCTCGGAGCAGATCCGCATGCTCGAATACCAGCACGTCTCCGCGATCATCCTCATGATACTCGTCGCCGTGGCGCTGATCGACAGGCTGTCATCCGGGCTCCGCCTGGCGATCGTCGGCACCCGTGCGGCCGGCCGGGCCTGAGCTGGTCAGCCACGGCCGAGCGAGCGCGTTTCGCCCTCCAGCCCGAGAGCGCGGAGCACGGTGGCCTGGATGGCGCGCGCATCGAGGCCGGCGGCGGCATACATGCGCTCGGGCGTATCCTGGTCGATGAAGCGGTCCGGCAGCGCCAGCGTCCGCACCTTCGCGAAGCCCCCATCCAGCATGCCATCGCCAGCGAGCAACCCGAGGACCATGCTACCGAAGCCGCCGATCGATCCTTCCTCG
>CANMWW010000014.1 GCA_947500965.1 Alphaproteobacteria bacterium | reverse complement strand
GCTACAGGCTGCTCGACACCCAGTTCGTGACGCCCCACCTGGCGTCGCTCGGCGCGATCTCCGTGCCGCGCAGGCGCTACCTCGCCATGCTCGCGGACGCGATCGCGCGCGAGGCCAGATTCTACCTGGGCCCGGTGGATGCCGGCGAGCTCCTGCACTCGACCAGCCAGACGTCGTAGACGGGGTGCTCCAGCGCGGAGATCGCCGGGCTGGACGCGAACATCCAGCCGGAGAAGATGCGCACGGCGCCCTCGGAACCCGGGCGGCGCTCGGAGACCTCGACGAAGGCGACGCTGTCCGGCACGTCCTCGCTGGCGCGCAGCATGCACTCGCGCACGGTGACGTCGAGCCCGGCCCAGCGCGCCTGCCGCCCGACCTCCGCCTCCATCCGGTGCACGCGCCCGGCGACCTTCTCCAGCGCCTGCAGCGTCGCGTGCGGCATGGGGCGCGGGGCCGCGACGACGCGCGGCGCGGGCGGCGGCGGGGGCGGCGGTGCGCCCGGTGGCAGTGGCGCCAGGCGCGGGGCCTCCTGGCCCCGGGCGGGGGCCTGGCGCTGGCGCACCGGGGCGGGCGCGGCGCGGGGCTGCTCGGCGGGCGGGCGCGCCTGGGAAGGCGCGGAGGCGGGCGGTGGCGGGGGAACGAGGAGAGGCGTCGCCTGCTGCGCGACGACCGGGCTTGCGGCCAGGACCAGCGAGAGCGCGGGCGCCAGCGCGCGGAGGGCGGGCCGGCTCGGCCCGCGTGGAGGCTCCCGATGCGCGCCCATCGCCTTACTTGGGCGGCTGGGCGCCCTGCTCCTTCTCGCCCTGCCCGAACATGAACTTGCCGAGGAGCTGGACGAGGTTGACCGGGGATTGCGTGTAGCGGATCTCGCCGCCCGGGGCGATCGTCCTGTCGTCGCCACCCGGCACGAGCGCGACGAAGGAACCGCCGAGGAGGCCCTCGCTGCTGACCTGCGCGACGGTGTCGACCGGCAGGCGCACGGCGGTGTCGATGTTCATGCGCACGACGGCGAGGAAGCGCTCCGTGTCGAGCTTCTGCTCGACGACGGTGCCGACCTTGATGCCGGAGACCTTGACGTCGGCGCCGCGCGCCAGCCCGTCGACCCGGTCGAACTTCGCCACGACGTCGTAGCCGCCCGTCGCGCGCATGCTGGTCGAGTTGAACACGAAGACGAGGAAGGCGCCGGCGATCGCGATGACGACCGCGCCCATCAGCGTCTCGATCAGGTTGTGGCCCACCAGGGTCCTCCGCTGCGCCGTCGTCAGGACGGGGTCCAGGGCTCGTAGTCGCCCGTGGCCGCCGCGCGCTTGCCGCCCCGGAATTCGTGCCCGGGCGGCCGGTAGGCCTCCGCCGTACCCGTGAGGTTGGGCACGTGGGGCTTCTGCCAGGGCTTCGTGGCGGGGCCTCCCGGAGGGGGCGGCGCCGCGACGACATGGTGCAGCCATCCATGCCACTCCGGCGGCACGCGACTCGCCTCGGCCTCGCCGTTGTAGACGACCCAGCGCTTCTCGCGCAGTCCGTCCGCGCGCGAGGCGCCGGTCCTGTCGCGATAGTAGCGGTTGCCCGCGGCATCGCTGCCGACATGCTCGCCGCGAAGCCATGTGTAGAGCCGTGTGCCGATGGTCATGTGCGTCCGAATCCGTCCATTGCGGCCGGCGGCGAGGCCCGGGGGCCGAGTCCACCATGCCGACGAATCGTTATGGCACGCGCCGCGCGCCGGCGTCCACCGCCCGGGGCACCCCTTTCCGGACAAGGGGTCCCGCGCCTAACCGGCGACGCGGAAAGAGAAAAACAGCGGAGCGTCGGAGGTCGGGTGGAACGCTTGCGGATTTCCGCCTATCCGATTGGATCTCCTACATCTTGTAGAAACCATGCGGAATGGCCACAAAATCTGTTGCCGCCCCTCGGCCGTTCTGGTCAACATCTTGTCATTCACCTCGACCGGCACACCGCATCTTGTGGCCGGGTTCGCAGCCGCCAGCGGACGCAAGCATTGCGTCCAGGGGTGGCGGACTAGCGGACCGGCAATGGGGGATGAGTCGGCGGCGGGGGCGGATGACAGGCTGAAAAAACAAGAGAATCGGAGAGTTTCCACATGCGGATCGTCCGGCGATTCACGACCCAGGGGCAAGACGCCTACGCCGCCATCGCATTCACGACCACGAACTCGGAGATCCGCAATCCCGACGGTTCGGTGGTGTTCGAGGCGCGCGACATCGAGGTCCCCGCGCAGTGGTCGCAGGTCGCCTGCGACGTGCTCGCGCAGAAGTATTTCCGCAAGCGCGGCGTGCCGGCGAAGCGCCGCGCCGTCTCGGAGGCGGACGTGCCGCCGTGGCTGTGGCGCCAGGAGGCCGACGAGGCCGCGCTCGCCTCGGATCCCGAGGCGATGCGCTTCCGCGGCGAACGCTCCGCCAAGGAGGTCTTCGACCGCCTCGCGGGCACCTGGACCTACTGGGGCTGGAAGGGCGGCTACTTCGACACCGAGGCCGACGCGCGCAGCTACTTCGACGAGATGCGCTACATGCTCGCCGCGCAGGTCGCCGCGCCGAACTCGCCGCAGTGGTTCAACACCGGCCTGCACTGGGCCTATGGCATCGACGGCCCCGGCCAGGGCCACTACTACGTCGACTTCAAGTCGGGCGAGCTGACGCGCTCGGCGTCGTCCTACGAGCACCCGCAGCCGCATGCCTGCTTCATCCAGTCCGTCGCCGACGACCTCGTCAACGAGGGCGGCATCATGGACCTCTGGGTGCGCGAGGCGCGGCTGTTCAAGTACGGCTCCGGCACCGGCTCCAACTTCTCGCGGCTGCGTGGAGAGGGCGAGCGCCTCTCGGGCGGCGGCCGCTCGTCGGGCCTCATGAGCTTCCTCAAGATCGGCGACCGCGCCGCGGGCGCGATCAAGTCGGGCGGCACGACGCGCCGCGCGGCGAAGATGGTGACGGTCGACATCGACCACCCCGACATCGAGCAGTACATCAACTGGAAGGTGATCGAGGAGCAGAAGGTCGCGGCGCTCGTCACCGGCTCCAAGCTCTGCAACCGCCACCTCAACGCGATCATGGCCGCGTGCGACCGCGCGGCCGGCGAGGCGGGCTTCGACCCGAAGGCCAACCGCGCGCTGCGCCAGGCGATCTCCGCCGCGCGCAAGGCGCTGATCCCCGAGAACTACGTCCAGCGCGTGATCGAGTTCGCGAAGCAGGGCTACGCGTCGATCGAGTTCCCCGTCTACAACACCGACTGGGACTCCGAGGCCTACCTGACGGTCTCAGGCCAGAACTCGAACAACTCCGTGCGCGTGACCAACGCCTTCCTCGACGCCGTCGAGTCCGGCGGCGACTGGCAGCTCACGCGCCGCCTCGACGGCAAGGCCCACAAGACCGTCAAGGCGCGCGAGCTCTGGGACCAGATCGCGCACGCGGCCTGGGCCTCGGCCGACCCGGGCCTGCAGTACGACACGACCATCAACGAGTGGCACACCTGCCCGAACTCGGGGCGCATCAACGCCTCGAACCCGTGCTCCGAGTACATGTTCCTCGACGACACGGCGTGCAACCTCGCCTCGGTCAACCTGCTGGCGCTGCGCCGCGCGGATGGCCGCTTCGACGTCGAGGCGTTCGAGCATGCCTGCCGCCTGTGGACGGTGACGCTCGAGATCTCGGTCCTGATGGCGCAGTTCCCCTCGCGCGAGATCGCACAGCTTTCCTACGAGTACAGGACGCTCGGCCTCGGCTTCGCGAACATCGGCGGCCTGCTGATGGCCATGGGCCTGTCCTACGACAGCGACACCGGCCGCGCGATCTGTGCCTCGATCTCGGCGATCATGACCGGCGTGTCCTACGCGACATCGGCCGAGATGGCGGAGGAGCTGGGCGCCTTCCCGGGCTACGCGAAGAACAGCGAGGAGATGCTGCGGGTCATCCGCAACCATCGCCGCGCGGCCCATGGCGAGATGTCGGGCTACGAGGGCCTGTCGATCACGCCGGTCCCCGTGCGCGCCGCCGACTGCCCCGACGCCGCGCTGGTCCAGGCCGCGCGCCGCGCCTGGGACGAGGCGCTCGCGCTGGGCGAGAAGCACGGCTACCGCAACGCCCAGGCGACGGTCATCGCGCCCACCGGCACGATCGGCCTCGTCATGGACTGCGACACGACGGGCATCGAGCCGGACTTCGCGCTGGTGAAGTTCAAGAAGCTGGCCGGCGGCGGCTACTTCAAGATCATCAACCGCGTCGTGCCGGAGGCGCTGCGCACGCTCGGCTACGCGCCCGACGCGATCGACGCGATCATCGCCTACGCGGTCGGCCACGGCACGCTCAAGGGCTCGCCCGCCATCGGCCATGACGCGCTGCGCGCCAAGGGCTTCGGCGAGGCGCAGCTCCAGGCGCTCGAGGGCGCGCTCAAGAGCGCCTTCGACGTCAAGTTCGCCTTCAACAAGTGGACGCTGGGCGAGGAGTTCTGCATCCACGGCCTCGGCATCGCCAAGGCGCAGCTCGACGACATGTCCTTCGACCTGCTCACGGCGCTCGGCTTCACGAAGGCCGAGATCGAGGCGGCGAACACCTGGTGCTGCGGCTCGATGACGCTCGAGGGCGCGCCGAACCTGAAGGCCGAGCACCTGCCGGTCTTCGACTGCGCCAATCCCTGCGGTCGCAACGGCAAGCGCTTCCTGTCGGTGGAGAGCCACATCCGGATGATGGCGGCCTCGCAGCCCTTCATCTCCGGCGCGATCTCCAAGACGATCAACATGCCGAACGTGGCGACCGTCGAGGACTGCAAGCAGGCCTACCTGCTGTCCTGGCGCCTCGCGCTCAAGGCGAACGCGCTCTACCGCGACGGCTCGAAGCTCTCCCAGCCGCTCGCCGCGGTGTTCGGGGACGACGAGGGCGTCGAGGCGGCCGAGGAGATCGCCTCGGCCCCCGCCGCGGCCAAGGCCACGACGGTGGTGGAGCGCATCGTCGAGCGCATCGTCGAGAAGGTGGCGATCGCCGAGCGCATGCGCCTGCCCAACCGCCGCAAGGGCTACACCCAGAAGGCCAACGTGGGCGGCCACAAGGTCTACCTGCGCACCGGCGAGTACGAGGACGGCCGCATCGGCGAGATCTTCATCGACATGCACAAGGAAGGCGCCGCCTTCCGCTCGCTGATGAACAACTTCGCGATCGCGGTCTCGATCGGCCTGCAGTACGGCGTGCCGCTCGAGGAGTTCGTGGAGGCCTTCACCTTCACGCGCTTCGAGCCGAACGGCGTCGTCCAGGGCAACGACACGATCAAGAACGCGACGTCGATCCTCGACTACGTCTTCCGCGAGCTGGCGATCAGCTATCTCGGCCGCGACGACCTCGCGCATGTCCACACCGAGGACCTCGAGCCGGACACCACCGGCAAGGGTCCCGGAGACTCGACGCTCCCGGCGACCGGGACGGCGGCCGCCTCCTCGGCGCTGGACAGCCTGAAGCGCGTGGCCTCGACGGGCTTCGTCCGCCAGCGCTTCCGGGTGCTCGACGGCGGCTCGCGCGGCGCCACGGCGCGCGGCGCGATGGAGGCCGGCGACGTCGCGCTGGCCGAGCCGCCCGCGGCGGCGGAGGCCGAGGCGCGGCATCCGATCGGCTTCGCGATCGAGACGCTGGAGCCGCCGGTCGCCACGGCGCAGGCCGCGCCGGTGCGCGACGCGGCCGCGAAGGTGCGCGACGCCAAGATCCTCGGCTTCACCGGGGATTCCTGCGGCGAGTGCGGATCGATGAAGATGGTCCGCAACGGCACCTGCGTGAAGTGCATCGACTGCGGCTCGACGACCGGCTGCAGCTGACGCTTCGCCGCCAGCAAGGACGGAACGGGGCCCCGCCGATGCATGGCGGGGCCCTTTTTCTTTGCCGGCGCGGCGCGCGCGCGGCATCGTTCCCCACGCAGCCCGACGCATGACCTGGATCTGGATCCCGATCACCATCGCCGCCGCCCTGTCGCAGAACCTGCGCACGGCGATGCAGAAGCACCTCAAGGGGCGGCTGTCGACGAACGGCGCCAACTACACGCGCTACGCCTTCGGGCTTCCCTTCGCGATCGGCTACGCACTGCTGCTCCACCACGGCCTCGGCTTCTCGTGGCCCAGCCCGGACGCGGCCTTCCTGGGCTGGGTCCTGCTCGGCGGCGTCTCGCAGATCCTCGCGACCTCGCTCCTGATCGAGACGATGACGCGCCGCAACTTCGCCGCCGGCGTCGCCTATGCGAAGACCGAGGTCGTGCAGGCCGCGCTGTTCGAGGCGGTGTTCCTCGGCCTCGCCATCACGGTCGGCGGCGCGCTCGCGATCGCGCTCGCGACGATCGGCGTGATGCTGGTCTCGCTGCGCGCCAGCGCCGACCCGTGGCGCGAGTTCCTCGTCGGCTGGACCGACCAGGTGGCGCTCCTCGGCCTCGCCTCGGGCGGGCTGTTCGCGGTCTCCGCCGTCGCCTTCCGCGCCGCGTCCATCGGGCTCGGCCACGAGAGCTTCCTGATGAGCGCGGGCTACACGCTCGCCTGGGCGCAGACGCTGCAGGCGGCGCTGCTGACCGCCTGGCTCGCGCTGCGCGAGCCAGGCCAGCTGCGCGCCGTGGCGCGCCACTGGCGCCCCGGCGCCCTGGTCGGCATCACCGGGACGCTCGGCTCGATGTGCTGGTTCACGGCCTTCACGATCCAGATCGCGGCCTATGTGCGCACGCTCGGCATGATCGAACTGGTCTTCACCTTCCTGATGGGTCGCTACGCCTTCGGCGAGCGCGCCTCGCGCTACGAGGTCGCGGGCGTCGCGCTGCTCTGCGTCGGCATCGCGCTGGTGCTCAACCTGCGCTGAGGCCCTCAGCGGCGCCCCATCCGGCGCATCGCCTCCAGGCTCTCGATCATCGCGGCCGCGTCGGCGCCGCGCACGCGCACGACGCGAAGCCCGCGCGGTGCCTCGAACAGCGCGGGATCCAGCCGCCCGATGCGCGCGTCCCGGAAGTTGAGCAGCGTGCGGCCGCGACGACCGCGGCTCTCGCCCTCGCCCTCGATGCGGGCGATCACGCCCTGCCCGGTCACCCAGACGCGGCCGGAGAAGCTCGCCCCCGCCTGGCCCGATCGCTCGACGCGCACGCGCGTCGTGTCCATGCCGTTGACGCGCTCGCGCCCCTCCGCCTGCTGGCGCAGCCCCCCTCCCCCGCCGAGCACGTCGAGCGGCAGGTCGAGGGCATCGAGGTCCGTCTGGATCGCCATGCCGAGCTCGGGCAGCCCGAGCCAGCCGACATTGAGGTCGAGGCGCGCGACGAGCACCTGGGAGCCGCCGGCGCCGCCTTCATGGCGCAGCGCCGTGGGCGTGCGCCAGAGCCGCCCGCGCGGGGGATCCTCGCCCGGCCCGACCAGGCTCGTCGCCTCGTACTCGACCTTGAGGGCGAGCACGTCCACCGCCGCGGCCGCGAGGCCGGGCGGCGTGGCGCATGCGGCGGCCGCGCCCAGTGCGATGAAGCCGCGTCTGGCGATCGTCATGTCCGTAGGATCCGCGTCATCGATGGCGGCACTGTGGCAGAACGCGCGCCGCGCGGGCTATGTTCCCGCGCCTGAATCCAAGGAGGAACGCCCATGGCCGGCCAGATCGACGCGCGTCTCAAGGAAATCGGCATCCAGCTGCCGAACCCCGCGGCGCCGGCCGCCAACTACGTGCCCTTCGTGCGCACGGGCAACCTGGTCTTCACCGCCGGGCAGGTGACCTTCGACGCCTCGGGCAAGCTGCAGTTCATCGGCAAGCTCGGACGCGAGTTCGGCATCGACGAGGGCTACCAGGCGGCGCGGCTCTGCGCCGTCAACGTGCTCGCCGCGCTGCGCGGCGCCTGCGAGGGCGACCTCGACCGCGTGCGCCGCTGCGTCAAGGTCGTCGGCTTCGTCAACGCGACCCCGGACTTCTCCGACCACCCGAAGGTCATCAACGGCGCCTCGGACCTGATCGTCTCGGTCTTCGGCGATCGTGGCAAGCATGCGCGCTCCGCCGTCGGCATGGGCTCGCTGCCTCTGGGCGTGGCGACCGAGGTCGAGGCCGTCTTCGAGATCGCCTGACGCCGGCCTCCGGCATGGCACCGGTGCCGGCCGAGATCAGCCTGCGCGTCGTCGAATCGATCGGCGCCATCGACGCCGCGCGCTGGGACGCCTGCGCCGGCGCGGCGAACCCCTTCGTGTCGCACGCCTTCCTCCTGGCCCTCGAGGAGTCGGGCTGCATCGGCGGGCGCACGGGCTGGCACGCGCGGCACGTCGTCGCCGAGGACGCGCGGGGCGACACGCTGGCGTGCGCGCCGCTCTACCTGAAGGCGCATTCCCAGGGCGAATACGTCTTCGACCATGGCTGGGCCGAGGCGTGGCAGCGGGCGGGCGGGCGCTACTACCCGAAGCTGCTCTGCGCCGTGCCGTTCTCGCCCGTGCCGGGGCCGCGGCTGCTGCTGCGCGACCCCGCGGACGACGCGCTGCGCGCGGCGCTCGCGCGCGGCCTCGTCGCGCTGGCCGACGAGGCCGGCGTGTCGTCGCTGCATGCCAATTTCTGCACCCCGGAGGACGCCGAGGCCTTCCGCGCCGCGGGCATGCTCCTGCGCACGGGCTTCCAGTTCCACTGGCAGAACCGCGGCTACGGAAGCTTCGAGGACTTCCTCGGCGCGCTCAGCCATTCCAAGCGCAAGGCCATCCGCAAGGAGCGGCGCGAGGTCGCGGCGACCGGCGTCGAGCTGGTCACGCTGCGCGGCGACGAGCTCGACGCCTCGCACTGGGACGCCTTCTTCGGGTTCTACATGGCGACGGCCGACCGCAAATGGGGCCGCCCCTACCTCAACCGCGCCTTCTTCGCGCGGCTGCACGAGACGATGCGCGACCGCGTCGCGCTCGTCATGGGACGGCACGACGGCGCCTGGGTGGCCGGCGCGCTCAACCTCGTCGGCGCCGACGCCCTCCATGGCCGCAACTGGGGCGCGACGGCGGACTTCAAGCACCTCCATTTCGAGGCCTGCTACTACCGCGCCATCGACTACGCGATCGCGCACGGCATCGCGCGCGTCGAGGCGGGCGCGCAGGGCGAGCACAAGCTGCAGCGCGGCTACCTGCCGACGCGCACGTCCAGCGCGCACTGGATCCGCGACGACGGCTTCCGCGCCGCGGTGGACGACTTCCTCGTGCGCGAGGCGCGCGCCGTCGACGACGCCATCGCGGAGTACGCGACGCACTCGCCCTTCAGGCAGGCGTGAAACAGGACAGGTCGCGCACATGCTCTTCCACGAACCGATATTCCTGTACGCGTTCCTACCAGCCACCCTGGCTGCCTTCCTGGTCCTACAGAGTTACGGCGCAATCGCCGGCTCGGCGTGGCTGCTTCTCCTCTCGTCGATGCTGTTCTACGGGTGGTGGGATCCACTCCTGCTCCCCCTGCTCGCGGCATCGATCACCTTCAACTACTTCTTTGGACTGGTTCTGGTCAGGCGCGCCGCGTCGAAGTCCAATATCCTGCTCGCCCTCGGGATAGCATCAAACCTGGGTCTTCTCGGGTTCTTCAAATACGCGGACTTTGCCTTATCAACCCTGAATGCCGCGTTGGGCACCAACGCCTCTCTCCTTGATCTGCCTCTCCCGCTGGCCATCTCGTTCTTCACGTTCCTGCAGATCGCCTTCCTGGTCGACTGCAACAGGCAGGAACTACGAAGCCCGCGGTTCATCGACTACGCACTCTTCGTTTCCTATTTTCCGCACCTTGTCGCCGGGCCACTTGTCCACCACAGAGAATTGATTCCACAGTTTCGACGAAAGATCCGTGCTGCCGAGACATGGGAAAACCTAGCCGTGGGCTCGACGATCTTCATCATTGGCCTCGCAAAAAAGACCCTGCTTGCATCGCCAGCAGGAATCTACTCCGACAAGCTCTTCAATGCCGTTGCAGCGGGCGCAACACCAACGTTTATCGAAGCCTGGCCCGGGGTTCTTGGATTCGCCTTCCAGATCTATTTCGATTTTTCCGCCTATAGCGACATGGCGATCGGCATTTCCCGAATGTTCGGGATCTGGCTTCCGGTCAATTTTGCGTCGCCCTACAAGGCCACTTCCATTGTCGATTTCTGGCGTCGCTGGCACATCACCCTATCGCGCTTCCTGCGAGACTACCTCTACGTCCCGCTCGGTGGCAGTCGACGAGGCACCGGGCGACGCTACCTGAACCTCATCTTCGTCATGTTGCTCGGCGGCGCCTGGCACGGAGCCGGCTGGACATTCATCCTCTGGGGTGGCCTACATGGCCTCCTGCTAGCGGCAAGTCATGCGTGGCGTGACGCGCGCGTTCGTTCAATGACTGGTAGCCATCAGGTGGGCAAGTGGATCTGGCGTCCGCTCGTCTTCGCGACCGTAGTGCTGCTTTGGGTGCCATTTCGCGCGGACGGCCTCGGCACCACGATGTCAATCTGGCAGGGGATGCTCGGATTGCATGGATTCGTGCTGCCCGAGCACTACGCCCAGATCGGACCGATCGGTTCGCTGGAATCCCTCGGCATTCGTTTCTCCGCGGTTCCGCTCTATGCTGGCGGATGGCAGTTCGTCGACCTGGCCATCGCCTTAGCAATCGTATGGTTCTGCCCCAATACCCAGGAGATCATGCGGAACTATCGCCCGGCCCTGGCCACCGATCCGACTGTGCAGCACTGGGTTCCCGCATGGCGACCGGGACTGGTTCTGGCCGTGGCGACTGGCCTGTTCGCATGCTTCCTCTTCGCTCTAACCATGCAAAAGCAACCCGGTGAATTCATCTACTTCCAGTTCTAGGACGCATGCCGTCGCCTTCGCGTTGACGCTCGTGATCGGGGTCGTCTCGTTCCTGGCGGGTAGCGAGTTTTTGGTCCGGAAGGCGATTCTCTCAGATAGCTACGAGGCATACCGAGCCCGCTTTCGGGCCGCCGACAATACACGGGTAGCCATCGGAGATTCACGTACCGCAGCTGCCATCGCGGGGCCTGAAGTCGAAAACCTAGGGCTTCCTGGCGACGACCTGCAGGTCGTCCTGGAGAAACTCAAGGCAAGGCATTCGCTGAAGCCTCTTTCCCACGTCGTCCTCCAAGCGGACCCGCACCAATTCGCGATCTACCGCCTCCTGAAGGACAGCACGGGAAAACTCGATGACCTCGTCGGGCAGGCACCGGTCCTCTCCTTGCTACGACCGTACTATCGTCAGTACCTCATGGCCCATTGGCACGCCGCCTTGGTGAGGCAGTTTGGAGGACGAGTGGAAGCCGAGCAAACTGCCGTGAAAGATCTGCGTGATCCAGGCGGATCGCGATGGAGAGAACTTGCGGTATCGCGTGTGCAATTCCATCTGCCACTGGAGAACCCCGAAGTTACCCGCGTTGCTGCTGCGTACAAGGCGACGATTCGATCCCTGCTCTCGGACGGCGTGAAGGTCTGCCTCGTGACCTATCCGGTCAGTACCGCCTATCGTGAAGCTTCCGGAAGATACGCGTCGTTCGCCGGCGCCATCGAGTTTTACGATCGGACGGCAGCGGAGACTGGGGCATCCCGCGCTAATTTTTGGTCCGCCCTGCGCGATGATGACTTTGGGGACACCGATCATCTTTCGCATCAAGCGGCCGCAGCATTCACTGCGCTGCTCTGGAAGCGATGCTTCGAAGAGTAGTAGATCGTGAGCACCCCTGATCCAACCTCGGATTTCCGGATGGTTTGCCGAGCGAGGCCCGGTACGGCTTTGTAGTCGCTGAGATGTTTAAGTCGAACGAGGAGTCGACACGACGCTGATTTCCGAAGTCCTCGATCTAGGCAAACACGATGCCGCAGTTCCCGGCCTCGTCGAAGAGCTGGCGCTGGCTCTCCACCTCGTTCCTCTAAATGCCGAAGTAGCTCACGGTCTCGTCATTGCCCCGGCACCGCCCATCGTGATCACGGATATGGCTTCGTCTCAGGCGAGGTCGATGCGCAGGATCGCCGCGTCCATCGCGTCCACCGCGAGGTAGAGCCTTCCGTCCGGCCCCTGCCGCACGTCGCGGATGCGATGGCCAAGCTCGCGCAGCAGGCGCTCCTCGCGGACGATCCGGGTCCCGTCGAGCTCGAGCCGGACGAGCGACTGCCCGGCGAGCGCGCCGACGAACAGGCTCCCCCTCCATCCGGGGTAGTGGCTGCTCGTGCAGAAGGCCATGCCCGATGGCGCGATGGACGGCGTCCAGACCCAGAGCGGGTCGGCGACGCCGGGCAGGCCGCGATGCGGCGAGATCACCGCGCCCGAATAATCCACGCCATGCGTCGTGCGCGGCCAACCATGGTCGGCGCCGGGCCGGAGCAGGTTGACCTCGTCGCCACCGCGCGGGCCATGCTCGTGCGACCACGGCACGCCGGTCTGCGGGTGGATCGCGAGGCCCTGCGGGTTACGATGCCCGAGGGTGAAGACCTCGGGGCGCGCGCCAGCCCTGCCGACGAAGGGATTGTCCGCCGGGATGCCGCCATCGTCGCGCAGGCGGATCGTCTTGCCGCGGAGGTCCGACGCGTCTGGCGCCATGTCCCGCGCGACGAGGCGATCGCCGGTCGTGGCGTGGAGCATCCCGTCGGGGGCGAAGGCGAGCCGGCATCCGAAATGGAAGCCGTTCGCGACGGGCGGTCCCGCATCGAGGATCGGGTGCAGGTCCGCCAGCGACGGGCCCGGGGCCAGCCTTGCGCGGGCGACGCGGATCGTGGCGCCGCCGGCGACGGGAGCGGCATAGGACAGGTAGAGCGTGGAATTGGCGGCGAAGCCGGGATGCAGGCAGACGTCGAGGAGGCCGCCCTGCCCCGCGGCCCGGACCTCCGGCAGGCCTCCCACGTCCGACATGCGCCCGTCGCGGGCCACGATCCGCAACCGGCCATGGCGCTCGGTGACCAGCATGCGCCCGTCGGGCAGGAAGGCGATCGACCAGGGATTCTCCAGCCCGGTCGCGACGGGCACCGCGCGCAGGCGAAGGCCCGAGGCGCGCGCCACGATGCCCGGGAAGCCCCAGGTGGCGGCCGCGAGGCCGCCGCGGAGGGCGCGGCGCCGCGACGCGCGCATCCCGGGCGCCTCAGTCGACCAGGGCGGTCGCCTGGGGCTTCGGCAGGGCCGGCGGCGCGCCACCGCCGAAGTCGAAGCCAAGCTTGCCGTTCTCGAGCTTCACGCGGACCGTGCCGCCCTTGGCGAGGCGGCCGAAGAGGAGCTCGTCGGCCAGCGGCTTCTTGATGTTCTCCTGGATGACCCGCGCGAGCGGCCGCGCGCCGTAGAGCTCGTCGTAGCCCTTCTCGGCGAGCCAGGTCCGCGCCTCGTCGGAGACCAGGATCGCGACGTGGCGCTCGGCGAGCTGGCGCTCGAGCTCCAGCACGAACTTGTCGACGACGCGGTGGATGGTCTCGGGCTTCAGGCGGGCGAAGCCGACGACGGCGTCGAGGCGGTTGCGGAACTCGGGCGTGAACAGGCGGTTGATCGCCTCGGTGTCCTCGCCGACCCGCGCCTCCTGGCCGAAGCCGATCGCGGGCTTAGCCATGTCGGCGGCGCCCGCGTTCGTCGTCATGATCAGGATGACGTTGCGGAAATCGACCGTCTTGCCGTTGTGGTCGGTGAGCCGGCCATGGTCCATGACCTGGAGCAGGATGTTGAACAGGTCGGGATGGGCCTTCTCGATCTCGTCGAGCAGCAGCACGCAATGCGGGTGCTGGTCGATCGCGTCGGTGAGCAGGCCGCCCTGGTCGAAGCCCACGTATCCGGGCGGCGCGCCGATCAGGCGGGAGACCGTGTGGCGCTCCATGTACTCCGACATGTCGAAGCGCTTGAGCTCGACGCCCAGCGTCTTCGCCAGCTGGCGCGCGACCTCGGTCTTGCCGACCCCCGTCGGGCCGGAGAAGAGATACGAGCCGATCGGCTTCTCGGGCTCGCGCAGCCCCGCGCGCGACAGCTTGATCGCCGCGGCGAGGGTCTCGATCGCGGCGTCCTGTCCGTAGACGACGCGCCTGAGCTCGCTCTCGAGGTTCTGCAGCACCTCGCGGTCGTCGGTGGAGACGGACTTCGGCGGGATGCGCGCCATGGTGGCGACGACGGCCTCCACGTCCTTGACCGCGATCACGCGCTTGCGCCGCCCGGCCGGCAGGAGCATCTGCGCCGCGCCGACCTCGTCGATCACGTCGATCGCCTTGTCCGGGAGCTTGCGGTCGTTGATGTAGCGCGCCGCGAGCTCGACGGCGGCGCGGATCGCGTCGGCCGTGTACTTCACGCGGTGATGCGCCTCGTAGTAGGGCTTGAGGCCCTTCACGATGCGGATCGTGTCCTCGACCGAGGGCTCGTTGACGTCGATCTTCTGGAACCGGCGGACGAGCGCGCGGTCCTTCTCGAAGTGGGTGCGGTATTCCTTGTAGGTCGTCGAGCCGATGCAGCGCAGCGTGCCCGAGGCCAGCGCCGGCTTGAGCAGGTTCGAGGCGTCCATCGAGCCGCCGGAGGTCGCGCCCGCGCCGATCACGGTGTGGATCTCGTCGATGAAGAGGATCGCGTTGGGCTGCTGCTCGAGTTCCGAAAGCACCGCCTTGAGGCGCTCCTCGAAGTCGCCGCGATAGCGCGTGCCGGCGAGCAGCGTGCCCATGTCGAGCGAGTGGATGACCGCGTCCTTGAGGACCTCTGGGACCTCGCCCTTCACGATCTTGCGCGCGAGGCCCTCGGCGATGGCCGTCTTGCCGACGCCCGGGTCGCCCACGTAGAGCGGGTTGTTCTTGAAGCGCCGGCAGAGGATCTGGATCGTGCGATCGACCTCGGCCGCGCGGCCGATCAGCGGGTCGATCTTCCCCTGCGTCGCCTTCTTGTTGAGGTTGACGCAGTAGGTCGACAGCGCCTC
>CANMWW010000013.1 GCA_947500965.1 Alphaproteobacteria bacterium | reverse complement strand
CGGCGTCGATCCCCGGGATCGAAGCGGCCAGCTTCGCGGGGCCCGGCTTCGGGATCTCCCAGGCCATGTCGTGCCTACCTCAGGGAGATGCGAAGGTCGTCGCACTCCTCCCGCGCCCTTGAGAAGAGTTCCTGCAGCACGGAGTTCGCTTCCGGCCCCTTGAGCGCGCCAGGAGACTCGAACGCGTAGAACCCGGTCGCCGCATCGCCCGCCAGCGGCTGGGAGGCGGGGTCGAACTCGATCTCGCCATCGCATTTCCGGCCGTCGAAGCTGGCGTGGTGCCAGGGCAGGATCGCGCCGGACCTGTCGCGCGCGCCGCAGAGATAGGAGAAGTATTCGCCAAGCGCGGTGCCGAGGATCCGGCCCGCGACGTTGTCCACCGGGAAATGGACGCCGGCCACCACCCGGTTCGTGGAGATGCGCTGCGCCAGCCGCTCCAGCTGCGTCGTGACGCTGCGTCGCGCGGGATCGTCGCCGTGGCAGTTGAGCAGCGCCTTGAGCAGCTCGACCATCACGTAGGCTTCGGTGCAATGCCCGCTGGGCAGGGTCGCGTGCCCGGGCGTACGGATCATCGGCTGGACCTGCCACGAGCGATCCGCCGGGCGCCAGCAGGCGAGCTCGTGCTTGAGCTTCATCTCGACGAACATGGTCATCTGCATCGCGGCGTCGACCAGTTCGCGCGTGCGCCGCATCCGGTCGGATTGCAGCGGCACGATGGAGCCCCAGAAGGCGAGGCACCCGTCGATCTGCGTGAAGATCTCCGGCGCGCGTTCCTCGCGCAGATCGGCCCAGGCCAGGACCTTTGCGACCTGCTCGTCGAACACGCTGTCCGGTGGCGCGACCAGCGTCGCGAGCGGCAGCCGCGCGCCGTCACGCCTGTCGCGCACGGTGAGGCTTGCCCGGGGCACCGGCGCGCCACCGACCGAGACGAAGTCGGTCCGGAACTCCATGGAGCTCGTCGATTCCTGGGCCATCAGGAAGGAGCGCACCCAGGGATCCCAGTGGAACGCGTGGTCGTGCTCCCCGGCCTTGGAGCGCGGCTCGAGGCTCCAGACCGGGCTCGTCTCGCCGGGATCGATGATCGCGCTGCGCGAACGGTTCAGGGCCTCGGCGAGGTAGGGAGAGGAGTAGCTAGCGCTTCCACCAGCGCCCCCTCCGGCACCCCCTCCGGCACCCCCGCCAGCGCCTCCTCCTGCACCCCCTCCGGCACCTCCACCAGCACCCCCGCCGGCGCCCCCTCCGGCGCCTCCACCAGCACCCCCGCCGAGAAGTCCAGATTCCAGACCCATGCGTTCCTCCTGAATAACCGTTCGCCTAGATCTCGGGGATGCCGGCTCGCCGCAGTGCGTCAGCGTAGGCAGCACGATTTGAGCCGCTGCCCTTGGGTGCATCCTTGAGATAGCGGTGGATGGTGAAACTCTGATCTTGTTCGAGGATGCGCTGGACCGTCTTGCTGGCATGCTCGAGAAGACCAAGCTCAACCTGCGAGATAGCCAGGCAGCGAAGTGTCGGCAGGTGGCTTCTGTTTGTACGGAGCGCGCGATCCGCAAGTTGGATCGCGCGTTCGAAGCGTCCAGCAGCAAGTGCCGCGGTGCTCGAGAGCGCATCAAAATAGTGGTGCATGGGATCTATAGGAGAAAGGTTCAGCGCCGACTCGGCCGCTTCCAGCGCAGACTTTCCCTGTCCCCTGAATTGATGCGCTACGGACATGAATAGCCAAGCGAGTGGCTCGCTTGGGTTGGAGGATACCGCGTCCGCGAGACGCGCCTCCGCGACATCCAGGTCGCGCGAGAGATGGATATGCACGAAGCCCTCGATCGCGAGGGCGAGCGCGCAGTCCGGCGAGGCATCCAGAGCGCGGTGCGTCTGTTCGAGCGCGCGCTCGGTTTCTGCAGCTTCGGGCGCCACGAGGCCACGCGTCACGCGCAGCACGTACCACTTGGCGAGCCAGGCGCGGGGCTCGGGCGCCTGCGGATAACGCTCGACCAGCGTCTCCAGCAGATCCCGGCTCCTCCTGAACTCGGCCGGAGAGGAGCGGTGCATCATCGCGATGCCGGCAAGCATCAGCTCGAACGCCTCGAGCGCGGGCAACGGCATCGTGCGTGCGCGCCTGATCTCCCGCGCGGCGATCGCCTCGCCGATCTCCGAGCGGATCCTCGACACGATCTCGGCATCGGGCGAGAGCAGGTCGCGGACATGGCCGCGGAACTCGCGGATCCAGAGTGCCTCGCCATCCTGCGCCGAGGACAGTTCCGCGATGAGCAGGATCTCCGTCCCCGCCATGCGATAGCTGCCGCCGAGGACGAAGTCGGCTCCGAGGACCGAGCAGGCGGATCGCGCGCCGAGGGCCTTTCCCTGGAGCTTCGACGTGGAGAGGCGCGAGATGACGCGCAGGGCGGAGCCCGTCGAGAGCTTCGCGATGACGGAATCAGCGAGCATCTCGCCGACGACGCCATAGGCGGGGTCGACGAGGCGGCCCTCGAAGGGGATGACCGCGACGGCTGGCTGCAGCACGATCTCGGAGCCGAGGCCGAGGAGCCGTGGCTCCGGCTCGCCGTCACCGATGACGCGGAAGGCGGGGACCGGCTCGGTGGCGTGCTTGAAGTAGCTCGGCCCGATATCCTCGACCTCGCAGTCGAGGCCAGGCACGAGGCGGTCGCGGATCGCGGCCGAGACGATCGTGCCGCCGGGCTGGGCGAGCGAGCCCAGCCTCGCCGCGAGGTTGACGCCACGGCCATAGATGTCGGCTTCGTTGGCGTAGACATCCGCGAGGTTGACGCCGATGCGCGCCGCCATCTCCATGCCTGGCGGCGCACCGGCCGAGGCAGCCGCGAATTCGCGGTGCAGCGCGCTGGCGCAGCGCATCGCCGCCGACACGTCGCCGAACTCGAGGATGAAGCCGTCGCCGGTGCTCTTGACCAGCCTGCCGCCGCTTCCCGGCAGGATCGTGCCCTCGAGGCGGCGCAGCAGCGTGGCCCAGCGCGCGACCGTGCCCGCCTCGTCGCGCTCGTAGAGCGCCACCGATCCCGCCATGTCCGCGACGACGATGGCGCGATCCGTCCGGCGGACGACGTCCCAGCCCAGGGGTGGCGTGCTCGTGCTCATCCTGCGGGGGGGCGGCGTGCGCCGCGTCGCGCTCGCGCGGCGTGGCCAACGGTGCGCCATCCGCCTGGTGCGGCGGCCGTCGGGAAGACCAGCGACAATGCATCCATCCCGGTTCATGGTGCCTTCTGTGGTCGCACCATTCCAGACCAAAGTCGCGTCAAAACCCGAGGATGTCGGCCGATCGGATGACGTCGTCGTCGCGCAAAAGCATCGGACACCTAATCTTCATTCCTCGATGGTGTCGCGGCCGCCCCCGCCTCAGCCCCCCGCCGCGCCGCTCGTGTTCACGTAGAGCGCGTAGAGCGACTTGCTGGCGGCCATGAAGAGCCGGTTCCGCGCCCGGCTGCCGAAGCAGACATTGGCGCAGCGCTCGGGAAGCGCGATGCGGCCGATCGCCTTGCCGGCCGGGGAGAAGACCATCACCCCGTCGAGCTCGGCGCGGCCCATGCCCCAGCCGCACCAGAGATTGCCGTCGACGTCGACGCGGAACCCGTCCGGCGTGCCGCCGGGTCCGGCATCGACGACGACACGCTTTCCGGACAGCGACCGGCCATCGGCGCCGACGTCGTAGGCGACGATGAGGCGATGCGGCGTCGCGCGCGATTCGACGACGTAGAGGATCCTCTCGTCGGGCGAGAAGGCGAGCCCGTTGGGCCCGCGCAGCTCGGTCGCCACCGCGTCCATCTCGCCCGTGGCCGGGTCGACGCGATAGACGTTGAGCGGCAATTCCTGCTGCGCGCGATGGCCCTCGTAGTCGCCGAGGATCCCGAAGGCCGGGTCGGTGAACCACACCGAGCCGTCGGACTTCACGACGACGTCGTTGGGAGAGTTCAGGCGCCGGCCCTGGAACCGGTCGGCGATGACGGTGATCGAGCCGTCGTATTCCGTGCGCACCACGCGCCGGCCGCCATGCTCGCAGCCCACCAGCCTGCCCTGGCGGTCGCGCGTGTGGCCGTTGGCGAAGTTCGAGGGCTTGCGGAAGACCGAGACCGCGCCCGTCTCCTCCTCCCACTTCATGATCCGGTCGTTGGGGATGTCGCTCCACAGCAGGTAGCGCCCGTCGCCGAACCAGGCCGGCCCCTCGGCCCAGCGGAACCCCGTGGCGAGCCGCTCGACCGCGGCGGAGAAGATCCTGTACTTCTCGAAGGAGGCGTCCAGGACCTCGATCGCGGGATCGGGATAGCGCTCGCTCGGTTGCCACATCGACGCGTCCTCCTCAGCCTTGGGCCAGCCGCGGCAGCTGGCACACCGTCGCCGGTTCGGCCGGCGGGGATCCCGATCTCCCTGGCGTGCAGCGCGGCGTCCGGTCGAGGATCGTCGGGTAGAAGCCCTCGGTCGCCTCGTGGCGCGCGTCAATGTCGAGGTTGCCGACGATCCCCAGGTCCATCTCCCGGGACTTCTCCAACAGGTCCGCCTGCAGCGCGAGCGTGCGTCCGGTCATCCGGTTGCCGCGGCCGCGCCGATGAAGTGACGACGTTTCATTGTTCCTCGCCGGGGGCCATGGCCCTTGCGACGGGAGGATCATCGCCCGGCCCGCGGCCGCCGCGCCAGATGCCTCGCGCGGCGGCCGGGCCCGGTCATCCGCGCCTCAGGAGGCGAGGATCTTCTTGATCGTGTCGTGCAGTCCCGGAGACCAGTTGGGCACCGCCGAGTAGACGCGCTCGGTCGCCTTCTGGAGCGCCGGGAAGTCGAGGTCGGACACGATCTGCAGCCCCGCCTCGCGGAAGCGCTTCAGGAGGTCGGCCTCGGCCGCCATCGTGCGCTCGGTCATGAAGTCGCCCGCGGCGATCGCCTCTTCCTGGACGATCGTGCGCATGTCGGCGGGGATGCGCTGCCAGACGCGCTCGTGGATGCACCAGCCGATCCAGGACAGGAAATGCCCGGTGAGCGAGATGACCTTGCGGGTCTCGTGCAGCTTCATGCCCCAGAGCGAGGGCAGCGGTGCCTCGACCGCGTCGGCGACGCCCTGCTGCATGGCGCTGTAGATCTCCGGCCAGGGGATCGTCACCGGGCGGGTGCCGAGCGACTTGAACGTCTCCAGCCAGATCAGCGTCGGTGGCACGCGGAAGGCGATGCCCTTGAAGTCGTCGGGCGAGCGCAGCGGCTTGTTCGCGAGCGCGTGCCGGGCCCCGAAGAAGCCGTTGAAGGTGAGCACGCGCAGCTGCTGCTCGCGCTGGGCCTTCTCGTTCAGGTCGGAGAACCACTTGCTGGCGAGGATCTTCTTGAACTCGCCGGGCTGCTTCAGCAGGTACGGTCCGTTCAGCACGCCGAAGTCCGGCACGAAGTCGCCGAACTCGCTGGGCGAGGTCAGGATCGCGACGTTGGCGCCCTGCTTCATCAGCTCGTGCATCTCCTTGTTGCCGCCGAGCTGGCCCTGCGGGAAGACCTCCATCTTCACGCGGCCCTGGCTGCGGGCATTCACGCGGTCGGCGAAGCGCACGCAGGCCTCGTGGGCCGGCTCGGTCGGCGACAGCACGTGCGCGATGCGCAGGTTCACCGTGGACTGCGCGTCGGCGCGCCCGTGGATGGCGATGCCGGTGGCGGCGGCGGCGCCGATGAAATGACGACGTTTCATGCTTCCTCCCCTCGGGTCGGCTCGACCCAGTTGAGGCGCCATATTCCTCCGGCGCCGTGCCGCGCGCCAGCCTCCGGAAGGCAGGACGGCGCCGGGGATGCCCCCGGTGCCGTCCGCTCCTCAGTCTCCTGGGTCGATCAGCCCGCGCGCGCCGCCGCGCCCAGCAGGTAGTCGGCCTTGCCGACCTCGACGCCGTCGTGCCGCAGGATGTTGTAGGCGGTGGTGACGTGGAAGAAGAGGTTGGGCAGCATCCACCGCGTCAGGTAGTCGAAGCCCGGCATGCTGCGCGTGGCGTCGCGGCCTACCGGGAAGACGACCTCCCGGTCCTCGGCGCCGTCCAGGCGCTCGGCAGGCACGGTGTCGACGAAGGCCAGCGTCCTGCGGATGCGCGCGCGCAGCTCGTCGAAGCCCGCCTCGTTGTCCTCGAACCGGGGGGCCTCGATCCCGGCGATCCGCGCCAGGCCGTTCTTCACGGCATCGCAGGCGATCTGGACCTGGCGTCGCAGCGGGAACATGTCGGGCGCCAGGCGGTCGCCGGTCAGCACCAGCGGATCGATCCTGCGCGCGGCCGCGTGGGCCTCGCCCAGGGCGAGGATGTGGTCGAGGTTGGCCAGCATGTGGCGGCTTGTGCCGAGCGCGGTCGCTGACATCGAGATCTGCATCGGATCCTCCCTGGGGGCCTTGCGCCGTCGCCGGCATGCCCGGCGACGCGTCGCGCGCGTCATTGAACACCGCGGGCGCCGCCGTTCAAGGCCCCGCGGCGAAGCGACGGCCGGCCCGCGAAAGCGAGACGGCGCCGGGGTCTCCCCCGGCGCCGTCCATTCCTCCACCCGCTCGGGAGCGGAAGCGCGTCACTTCATGTTGACGAGGCGCAGCGGGAAGTAGTTGTCCGCGTACTGCGCGACCTCGACGTTCTGCTTCATCGCCCAGACCACCGTCTGCTGGTGGAGCGGGATGTAGCCGAAATCGTCCTTCAGCAGCTGGTTGGCCTGCTCGATGATCGCCGAGCGCTTCTTCGGGTCGACCTCGCTCGCCATCGCGTCGGTGAGCTTGTCGATCTCGGGGTTGCAGTACCCGCCGTTGTTGAACATGCCGCGCGAGCGCGGCAGGTCACGGCAGTGGACGAGGTTGAAGAACACGTTGTGCGCGTCGTAGGTCGCCGGCGTCCAGCCCAGCAGGTAGAACGACGTCTCGAAGCGCGGCACGTTGACCTTTTCGAAGAACTTCGCGCGGGTCTGGGCGTTGAGGTTCACCTTGATGCCGGCGCGGGCCAGCATCGCCGTGACCGCCTGGCAGATCTGCTCGTCGTTGACGTAGCGGTCGTTCGGGCAGTCCATGCCGACCTCGAAGCCGTTCGGGTAGCCGGCCTCGGCGAGCAGCTTCTTCGACGCCTCGACGTCGAAGGGCGTGCGCCTGTTCTGCGCCTCGGACCAGCCATTGACGCCCGGGCCCATCATCAGGGCAGAGACGTTCGCCTGGCCGCGCATGACGCGGCTGCGGATCGCCTCCATGTCGATCGCCTGGTAGAAGGCCTGGCGCACGCGGCGGTCCTTGAACGGGTTCTTGCCCTTGACCGGGGATTCCTGGAGCTCGGCGCGGTCCTGGTCGAAGCCGAGGTAGATGGTGCGCAGCTCGGGCCCCTGGACCAGCTTGAGGCCCTGCGTGCCGGCGATGCGCGGCATGTCCTGCGGCGGCACGGTGTAGACGAAGTCCACCTCGCCGGAGAGCAGGGCGGCGACGCGCGTCGCGTCGTTGCCGATGCGGAAGAACGTCACCTCGGTCAGGTTGTGCTGCGCCTTGTCCCACCAGTTCGGGTTGGGCACGAGCACGGTCTTCACGTCCGGCTCGCGGCTCTTCAGCATGAAGGGCCCGGTGCCGTTGGCGTTGCGCGTCGCGAAGTTCTCCTCGCGCTTGGTGAGGTCGGCCGCGACCGTGGCGCCGTTCTTTTCCGACCACGTCTTGGACATCATGCCCCAGCCGGTGATCTCCTCGGGGAAGATCGGGTTCGGCCCGTTGGTCTCGAATTCGACGGTGAGGTCGTCGATCTTGCGCGCTTCCTTCACCGAGCCGAAATAGCCCTTGATGTTGGAGCCGCCGCCGGTGGCGCGGGCGAAGGAGAACACGACGTCGTCCGCCGTGAAGGGCGAGCCGTCGTGGAACCTGACATTCGCGCGCAGCTTGAAGCGCCAGACGGTCGGCGAGGGCTGCGACCACTCGGTCGCGAGCGCGGGCTCGAGACGCAGCTTGGAATCGCGACGGATCAGCGGGTCGTAGATGTTCTGCGTGAAGGTCAGCAGGAACGTCTCGTTGCGCGCGTAGGGGTCCATCGAGTTTACGTCGCCGTCGTTGGCCCAGCGGAAGGACCTCGCATCGGCGGGCGCCGCGCAGGCGAGCGCGACGAGGGCGGCACCGGCGACCAGGGCGCGGCGCAGGCTCGGCATCATGGGGGACCTCCGGTCGATATTGCGGGATTTGAGCTAATTGGCGTGCAGGCCATACTAGTGTGTGCGATGCGTATTTCCACGGGCAAGCTTGGTTAACCCCGGCGGCGCCGAGGCTTGCGCGGCACCCGCGCCGGGCAGCACTCTCCCGCGCCCCACAGGAGGAAGACATGGCAATCAAGATCTACGGAATCGCCCGGTCCCGCGCGATCCGCAACGTCTGGGCATGCGAGGAGGGCGGCGTCCCCTACGAGCTCGTCCGCACCCTATGGACCGATGGCGGGACGAAGACCCCGGAATTCCTGAAGTTGAACCCCAACGGCGCGGTCCCCGCGATGGTCGATGGCGACCTTGCGCTCTTCGAGTCGCTCGCCATCAACCTCTACATCGCCCGCAACCACGCGCGCGGCCTCTACCCCGCGGGCGCGCAGGCCGAGGGCCAGCTCTTCCAGTGGACGCTCTGGGCGGCGACCGAGCTCGAGCCGGCCAATGGCGGCTACGTGACGCAGACCGTCTACACGCCGCCGGAGAAGCGCGACCCGGCCGCGATCAAGGCGGCCTGGGAGAGGATGTTCAAGCCGCTCGGCGTGCTCGACGGCCATCTCGCGGGGCGGACCTGGATGATCGGCGACGCATTCTCGATCGCCGACGTCAACGTCGCCTCGGTCCTGCTCGGCACCTGGACGAACAAGGCGGATTTCTCGGGCTGGAAGAACCTCCACGCCTGGCTCGAGCGCTGCTTCGCGCGCCCCGCCGCGCGCAAGTGCATCGAGATGCGCGCCGCCGCGACCTGACGGCGCGTCCTGCAAACGAAAAGGGCGGGCGCGGTTTCCCGCGCCCGCCCCTGCCTTCCCGCGAGGGAAGGACCTCAGGCGTTCTTGAGGTTGACGGCGGCCGGCTTGCCGCGCTGCTCCGCGACCTCGAAGCTCAGCTTCTGGCCCTCGGCCAGGCCGTCCATGCCCGAACGCTCGACGGCGGAGATGTGCACGAACACGTCCTTGCCGCCGCCGTCCGGCTGGATGAAACCAAAGCCCTTGCGAGCGTCGAACCACTTCACTTTACCGATGGCCATGGAGGCCTCCTTTGCATTGTGCCGCCCGCGACATTGCGCGCGGCGCCGGGCGCATGTGCAGCGCCACGGCGGCAACCGAATCTTGGTAGGTGACTTTGGGAGGGCAGGCGTCCCCGTCAGGGGCGCAAGTCCGGCGAAGTCAGGCCAGGACGAAGTTGATGCCGGGGAACATGGTCATCTGCCGCCCCGGCGTCAACGTCTATCTCAGCATCGCCCGAAGTTGGCGCGCCGCGTCATGCCGCGCGCCGGTCGAGCCAGTCCCTGACGCGATAGGCGAGGCCCACCGCGGGCAGGAACCAGGGATTGCCGGAATAGAGCGGGCGCGTGGGGAAGGGAAGCCCGTCGAAGGCGCTGGCGCGGTTCGCGCCGCCCGCGATCTTGAGCGCCAGCTGGTTGCCAAGGTAGCTCATCATCGCGACGCCGCTGCCCTGGCAGCCCAGCGCGTAGTGCACGCCCTCGTGCATGCCCATGTGCGGCAGGAAGTCGAAGGTGAAGGCGACGTTGCCCGTCCATGCGTGGGTGATGCGCGTGCCGGCGAGCCGGGGCCAGATCTCGAGCATGCGGCCATGCAGCACCGGCGCGGCGACCCGCGCCGATACCGGCCGGAAGCTCGCGCGGCCGCCGAACAGCACGCGCGTGCCGTCCGGCGACAGGCGGTAATAGGCCATCACGCGCTTGCTGTCGGAGATCATGCGCCCGGTCGGCAGGATCTCGCGCGCGACGCCGGGTGCGAGCGGCTCCGTGGCCACCATGTAGCTGCCGACGGGGATGACGCGCCGGCGCATCCAGGGCGTGAGCGCGCCGGTATAGCCGTTGGTCGCAACCACCACCTCCTTCGCCGCGAAGTCGCCGCGCGCGGTGCCGACGCGGAAGCCGCCGCCGTCGCGCGCGACGCCGGTGACGCGCGTGCCGTCGACGAGCCGCGCGCCGGCCCTGCGCGTCGCCTCGGCGAGGCCCTGGTGGTACTTGGCGGGATGCAGCGAGCCGAAGGCCTCCGCCACCAGCCCGCCGCGATAGTAGTCCGAGCCGATCTCCTCGCGCTGGCGCGACGGCGGAAGCGCCTCGGCGCGCATGCCGGTGAGCTGGCGATAGAGCCCGACCTGCCCTTCCATCCTGCGGAAATGCGCCGCGCTCCACGCGCCGAGGAAGCGGCCGCTGCGCGCATAGTCGGCGGCGATGCCCTCGCGCGCGACCAGGTCCTCGAGGAAGGGCAGCGAGCCCATCGCCTCGGCCACCAGCCTGCCGGCGCGCTCCGCGCCGAACTGCGCGTCGAGCCCCATCGAGGCGAGCTTGATGCCGCCCGACACCATCCCGCCATTGCGCGAGCTGGCGCCGAAGCCGATGCGCTCGGCCTCGAGCACAGCGACGGTCGCGCCGCGCCGCGCGAGCTCGAGCGCCGCGTTGAGCCCGCAATAGCCGCCGCCGACGATGGCGACGTCGACGCGGTCCGGCAGCTCGGGCGCGGTCTCCGGCGGCGGCGCGGCCGCCTCCCACCAGTAGGGCGATTCCTTGAAACCCTCCGCGAAGAGCCCGTCCCCGGTCCGTCCCGCCTGCGCCATCGCCCCGCTCCCCCGCGCCCCGATGCCTCGATCGGCGCGATCCTCCACGATGATCGCGGCGCGCGCCAGCCCCATGGCCGCCGCGACGGTGCCGCTCACGCGTCGGGCGCGCGCTTGCGGCCGGTGAGCATCGCGCGCGGCAGGTTCTCGCGATGCACGAGGCTGGCGAGCGCGACGCCGCCGACATGCGCGATCACCAGCAGCAGCGTGATGTCCGCCGCCGCCTCGTGGACCTGCTTCAGCCAGCGCGCCGGACGGCGGGCGCGCGCCTCGCCGCGCGCGGCGGCCTCGGCCTGCAGCCGCGCGGCCTCCGCGCCGAGCAGCGGCGCCAGAGGCCCGCGGTCGCGGCTCGCGCCGAGATAGGCGACGCCGGACGCCGTCGTGACGGCCAGGCTCGCGAGCAGCGCCACCACCATGACGCCGCCCGCCGGGCTGTGCCCGAGGAAGCGCGGCGCGCGGAAGGCGAGGAGGCGGCGCAGGTAGGTGAGCGCCGCCGAGGGGCGCACGACGAAGCTGGCGAAGCGCGCCTCGCGCGGGCCGACGAAGCCCCAGGCGACGCGCAGCGCCACCGTCGCGCCGACCGCGTAGCCGGCCCATTCATGGAGCCAGGCGGGCTTGCCCTCGGTCAGCCAGGCGATGGCGAAGCCGAGGGCGAGCACGGCGTGCGCGACGCGCACGAAGGGATCCCAGACGCGCACCCAGCCCCGAACCTCGCCGTCGCGCATGGCGCGTCTCCCCCATCGCCTCGATGCGCTCGAGGATGCATCATCGCCGCCACCGGGGGGCGCGGGCATTCCGCCGCAGGAGCCCTTTCGCCGCGCCTCCGGAGGGGCGGGACGCATGCAGGACCTCTTCTTCTCGACGCGCGACTTCCGGCTGGAGAACGGCGACGTCCTGCCGGAGCTGCGCCTCGCCTACGTGACGCATGGGCGCCTCGCGCCCGATGGACGCAACGCGGTGCTGCTGGCCCACGGCTACACCAGCTCGCACCACATGGTGGAGGCTGGCGACGGCGCGGCGGAAGGCTACTGGGGCGGGCTGGTCGGGCCGGGCAAGGCGATCGACACCGACCGCTTCTTCGTCGTGTCGTCCAACATGCTCGGCTCGTCGCATGGCTCGACCGGGCCCGCGAGCATCGACCCGCGCAGCGGCCGTCCCTACGGCCCGCGCTTTCCCGACATCTCGCTCGCGGACATCGTCGCCGCGCAGCGCGCGATGCTCGACGCGCTCGGCGTCGCGCGGCTCGCCGCCGTGGCAGGCCCGTCCTATGGCGGCTTCCAGGCCTTCCAGTGGGCGGTCTCCTTCCCCGGCTTCGTCGACGGCATCGTGCCGGCGATCTCCTCGCCGCGCTCGCCCGGCGGGCGCGAGAGCCTCGACCAGCTCGTCGCCTTCCTCGCCCGGGATCCCGCCTGGAACGGCGGCGACTACTACGCCGCGGGCGGCGTGCTGGAGACGCTGGTGCAACTGCGCGTCGACACGCTGCGCCTCTACGGCATCGAGGAGCAGCTCGCCGCCTCGCATCCCGACCCGGCGGCGCGCGACGCCGAGATCCGGCGCCGCGCCCTCGACTGGGCCCGCGGCTTCGACGCCAACGCGCTGATCGTGCTGCGGCGCGCGAACATCCGCTTCGACGTGGAGCCGCTCCTCGGGCGCATCCGCGCGCGCGTCCTCTACGTGCTCTCGCGCACGGACAGGATCTTCCCGCCCTCGCTCTTCGCGCGGGTGATGCCGCGCCTCGCGGCCGCTGGCGTGGCGGCGGAGTCCTTCGAGATCGACACCGACAAGGGCCATTCGAGCGGCGGCGCCGACGCGGCGAAATGGGCGCATGTGCTGCGGCGCTTCATGGACTCGCTGCCGGGGTGATAGAAGCGCCGTCGCCACGACACGCACACGGGGGAAGGATCATGGCAGGCATCACCGAACCGAAGGTCCACATGGGCACGATCAGCGGCGGCGAGGGGCGCGCGCTCTACGCCGCGAACCCGGTCGTGCTGCTGCCCATGGGCAGCCACGAGGACCAGGGCCCGCACGCGCCGATGGGCGACTACCTGCTGGCGGAGAAGCTCGCCGAGCTGATCGCGCTCGCCGCCTGCGCGAAGGGCACGCGCACGGTCTGCGCGCCGGTGCTGGCCTTCGGCGGCGCCGACTATTTCGGCCCGATGCCCGGCGGCATCGCGATCACGCCGGCGACGCTGACCGCGGTGATCGGCGACATGGTCGCCTCGCTGCATCGCAACGGCCTGACGCGCATCGTCTTCATCAACGGCCATGGCGGCAACGTGGGCCCGATCGCGGAGGTGGCGCGCGAGGCCTACCGCCGCGGCGGCCATGTCATGCCGAGCCTCTACCTCTGGCGCATCGCCTATGCCGCGATGCCGCGCCTGCTCGGCGCGGAGAAGGCGAAGGCGGTCGCCGGCCACGGCGCCGACCCCGTCACCAGCACGGCGATGCATCTCTTCCCCGAGCTCGTGCGCCGCGACCTGGTGCCCGACGGCAAGCCGCTCAAGCGCTGCGCCGAGCTCGACATCCCGTTCACCGCCCTGGGCTCCGGCAGCTTCGACGGCGCCGAGGTCGGGCTGCCGCATGAATACGAGGCGATCTACAACGACGGCGTCGCCGGCGGCGACCCGCGCCTCAGCTCGGCCGAGACCGGCAGGACGCTCACCGACTACCTCGTCGACGTCTGCTCGCGCTTCGTCGTCCACTACGCCGCGCGCACGAAGGCCTAGGCGGCGAGGGGGCGCGGTCCGCGGGACGGCGCCCCCGGCCGTCAGGCCGGGATGCCGCGCCAGGGGCGCTCGTCGAGCGGCGGCGTGGTGACGTCGTAGCGGTCGGTGATGCGCGGGGCCCTTGCGAGCCTCGCGATGTCCGGCACGGGACGGCGCAGCTCGGGATCGTCGGCCACCGCGCGCTCGATCGTGTGCGCCGCGCGCAGCGTGAAGAGGTCGTTCGCCGCCGGGCCCGTGATCATCATCCCGAAGGGCGTGCCGGTCGGCTCGAGGCCCATGGGCAGCGACAGGCTCGGGTTGCCGGTCAGCGAGATCATGTAGGTCGGCGAGAACCACTCGTAGTAGGTGCGCAGCTTCCGCCCGTCGATCTCGCCGAGATAGAGCTGGCTCCACGCGAAGGGCGGCACCGCCACCGTGGGCGAGAGGATCAGGTCGTAGCCCTCGAAGACGCGCTGCACCTCGCGGTAGATGCGCGTCTGCTCGGCCTGCGCCCAGGCGACGTCGTCGGCGGAGTAGCGCAGCCCCTCCTCGTAGTTCGCGACGATGTTGGGGCCGAGCAGGGCGCGGTGCCTGGCGTAGTTCGCGCGCTGGGACTGCAGCATGCCGGTGGCGCGCAGCACGCCGAAGGCCTCGTGCGCGTCGCCCATGTCGGGCGCGACCTCGTCGCAGGCATGGAACAGCGACCGCAGCTTGCGGATGCGCGCGCGGAAGCTGCGCGCGATGCGCCTGTCGATGCGGCAGGTCCCCCAGTCGCCCGTCCAGGCGACGCGCAGGCGCGACAGGTCGATCGCCTCGGGATTGAGGAACATGTCGCCATCGACCGCCCGCGAGAGCGGGTCCGAGGGATCGAAGGCCGCCTGAGCCGAGAGCAGCAGGCATGTGTCGGCGACGGTCCTGCCCATCGGCCCGAGCGTCGGGATCATGTTCCAGCCCTGGGCGCGCTTGTCCGTCGGCACCAGCCCGGGCGAGGGCCGGAACCCGACGACGCCGCAGAACGCCGCGGGGATGCGCAGCGAGCCGCCGCCATCGGAGCCGGTGCAGATCGGCAGCATGTTCGTCGCCAGCGCGACGGCCGAGCCGCCGGAGGAGCCGCCGGGGATGCGCTTCGGGTCGAAGGGATTGCCGGAGGGCCCGTAGACGGGGTTGTTGGAATTGGCGCCGGCGCCGAATTCCGGGACGTTGGTCTTGCCGACGACGATCGCGCCCGCCGAGCGGCAGCGCGCGACCATCGGGTCGTCGCGCGTCGAGCGGTTGCGCGCGAAGATCGGCGAGCCCTGGCTGTTGACCAGCCCCTCGGCGTCGTCGAGGTCCTTCACGCCCAGCGGCAGCCCGTGCAGCGCCGGCATCTCGTGGCCGCGCATCATCGCGCGCTCGGCGGCGCGCGCCTCCTTCT
>CANMWW010000012.1 GCA_947500965.1 Alphaproteobacteria bacterium | reverse complement strand
GATCGCGACGCCGAGCGTGGCGCCGGCCGCGATCGCGATCGCGAAGCCGGTGAGCACCTCGCTGGCCGTCACCAGCACCGCGTCGTGGAAATAGGGCTGGCGCACGAGGTCGAGCAGCGCCCGGCCGATCGCCAGCGGCTCGGGCAGGAGGTAGCGGCTCACCTTGTAGTGCTGGACATAGGCGGTCCACGCGACGAGGAAGAGGAGCAGGATCGCGGGCGTGGTGACCAGCGCGAGGTTGCGCTCGAGCCAGCCGCGGCCGTCGCGCGCGGGCTTCGTGGCGTCCGTCATTCAACCCTCCCCGAGGTCGAGGCGCAACCTGTCCACGAGGTCGTGGAAGGCGGGCTCGCGCATCGTCGCCGCGCTGCGTGGCCGCGGATAGCCCACCTCGACGATGCGCTGGATGCGGCCGGGATGCGGCGACAGCACGACGATGCGGTCGGCGAGGAAGGCCGCCTCCGCGATCGAGTGCGTCACGAGGACGATGGTGCGCCGCTCGCGCATCCAGACGTCCTGCAGCATCAGGTTCATCTCGTCGCGCGTCATCGCGTCGAGCGCGCCGAAGGGCTCGTCGAGCAGCAGCACCGATGGATCGGCCGCGAGCGCGCGGCAGATCGCGACGCGCTGGCGCATGCCGCCGGAGAGCGCGCGCGGCAGGTGGTCGGCGAAGGCCTCCAGCCCGACCGACGCGGCGAGCGCCATCGCGCGCGCCTTGCGTTCCGCGCGCGGCATGCCGAGCACCTCGAGCGGCAGGGCGATGTTGCGCCAGACGCTGCGCCAGGCGAGGAGGTTCGCCTCCTGGAAGACGAAGCCGAGGCTGCCCAGCGCGCCGTCGTCGGCGCGCCCGCGCGCGTCGTAGAGCGGGCGGCCGTCGATCGTGATCCCGCCCTCGCTCGGCGGCAGCAGGCCGCCAAGCGCGCGCAGCAGCGTGGACTTCCCGCAGCCCGAGCGCCCGAGCAGGACGACGAACTCGCCCGGCGCGATCTCGAGGTCGATGCCGCGCAGCGCCTCGGTGCGCGCGCGCCGCGTCGCGTAGGTCTTCGACAGGCCGCGTATGGAGATCGTGCCGGCGCGCGCGCCCATGGGTTTCCCTGCCTTCCTGCCGTTCGCGCGCGTCAGCGCAGCGTCTCGAAGAACGGGCTGTCGATCACGCCGACATGCACGTAGTCGTCGCGCCCGACCTGCTCGCCCGGGCGCGTCGCGTCGTCGTGGCCATGGCGCAGGACCTGCGCCCACAGCCTGTCGCCATGCGAGAAATGCCACCATTCGTCGGGGTAGTTGACGAAGCCCGCCGCCTCCATGACCCGCGCGAGCATCGCCCGGTTCGCGACCTGCGCGGGCGACAGGCCCGGGCAGGAGGTGCGCACGCGATCGGCCGCCGTGCCGCGGCTCGAGAAGTCGCCATAGGCGCAGCCCATGTCCAGCTCGGCGCCGTCGCGCAGCAGCGTCACGTCGACGGCCGCGCCGCTCTGGTGCCCGCTCGGCTTGTTGACGGGGTCGGCGACGTCGCGCCGGCAGAGCTCGGCCAGCTCCGCCACGGGCATGTCCGGGTGGAGCCGCGCCAGCGCCGCGAAGCGACGGTTCCAGGAGGCGAATTGCTGCGGCTGCGTGCGGAAGGCATCGAGCACGAGCAGGGCCATGCCGCCGGGCAGGCCGGCGGCCGCGCGCTGCAGGCGCGCGTGGACGTCCGCGCGCAGGCGCCGCGACGCCTCGGCCAGCCCGTCCCTGATCGCGAGGCGCGGTCCCGCCTCGATCGCCACCAGCCCGCCTGCCGCCCTGTCACCCATCGCCGTCCTCCAGGGCCCGATGATGACGCATCCCCGGCGCGGTTTCACCGGTCGCGCTATGATCGGTCCGTCGCCGGCGAGAGGGGGGATGCCATGCGCGCGCGGATCCGCGGGACCGAGATCTACTTCGACGTCGAGGGGATGGGCCTCGTGCCCGAGGGGGCGCGCATGGTCGAGCGCCCCGTCGCCTTCGTGATCCATGGCGGGCCGGGCGGCGACCACACGGGCTTCAAGCCCGTCCTGACCCCGCTCGCGGAGCGCATGCAGCTCGTCTATTTCGACCACCGCGGCCAGGGGCGCTCGGCCAAGGGCGATCCCGCGACCTACACGCTCGACGAGAACGTCGAGGACATGGAGGCGCTGCGCCAGCATCTCGGCCTCGGGCCGATCGTGAGCATCGGCACCAGCTATGGCGGCATGGTCGCCATGGCGCACGCGGCACGCTACCCGCGCTCCGTCTCGCACCTCGTCCTCGTCGTCACCGCCGCGCATGCGGGGTTCAACGCGCGCGCGCGCCAGATCGTCGCGGAGCGCGGCACGCCCGAGCAGAAGGAGGTCGCGGCGCAGCTCTGGGCGGGCGCGCTCGACACCCCGGGGAAGCTGCGCCGCTACTACGACGTCATGGGCCCGCTCTATTCGCGCAGCCACGACCCCGTCGCCGCGCAGCCGGGGCGAGAGCGCGGGATCCTGTCGCCCGAGGCCCTCAACCGCGCGTTCGCGCCCGGCGGCTTCCTGCAGCACTACGACCTGCGCCCCGAGCTCGCCAGCATCGTCGCCCCGACGCTGATCCTCGCGGGGCGGCACGACTGGATCTGCCCGCCCGAGTTCTCGGAGGAGATCCACCGCCTCGTGCCCGGCTCGGACCTGCGCATCTTCGAGGAGAGCAGCCATTCGATCCGCGCCGACGAGCCGCGCAGGATGATCGACGCGATCGCCGGCTTCGTCGCCTGCAATGCACGCTGAGGGACGCCCGCCATGCGCATGTTCGTCGCCGCGCTCGGCACCGAGACCAACACCTTCGCCCCGCTTCCCGTCGACCGGGAGGCCTTCGAGCGCGCCTTCTACGCGCGGCCCGGCGAGCATCCGCCGACGCCGACGCTGGTCACCGCGCCGATCGTCGCCGCGCGTGCCCGCGCCGCGCGCGACGGCTTCGAGCTCGTCGAGGGCACGGCCGCCTGGGCCGAGCCCGCGGGCCTCGTGGCGCGCGGCGCCTACGAATCCCTGCGCGACGAGATCCTCGGCCAGCTGCGCGCCGCCATGCCCGTCGACATCGCGCTCTTCGGCATGCATGGCGCGATGGTCGCGGATGGCTACGAGGACTGCGAGGGCGACCTGCTCTCCCGCGCGCGGGAGATCGTCGGGCCGAAGGCGATCCTCGGCTGCGAGCACGACCTGCATTGCCACCTGACGCCGCGGCGCGTCGCGGCCTGCGACCTCGTCGTGCTGTTCAAGGAGTTCCCGCACACGGACTTCCTCGCCCGGGCCGAGGACCTCGTCGACCTCGCGCTGCGCGCCGCGCGCGGCGAGATCCGGCCCCGCATGGCGCTGTTCGACTGCCGGCGCATCGGCGGCGGCTACATGACCAGCCATCCGGCCGGGCGCGCCTTCGTCGACCGCGTCGCGGCGCTGGAGGGCAGGGACGGGATCCTGTCGGTCTCGATCGGCCATGGCTTCCACGCCGCCGACGTGCCCGAGGTCGGCAGCAAGGTGCTGGTGATCGCCGATGGCGACCGGGCGAGGGCGGACGCGCTGGCGGAGCGCCTCGGGCGCGAGTTCATCGCCATGGGCCGCGCCGGCATCCCGCCGCACGTGAAGCCGGAGGACGTCGTCGCCACGGCGAATTCCCATCCCGGCATGCCGGTCGTCTTCGCCGACCGCTGGGACAATCCCGGCGGCGGCGTGCCCGGAGACGGCGCGATCATGATCGAGACGCTGCTGCGCCATCCCGGCGTGCCGTCGGCGATCGGCGCGCTCTGGGATCCCGTCGCGGTCGAGTTCTGCCGTTCCGCCGGCGCGGGTGGCAATCTGTGGCTTCGCATCGGCGGCAAGTCGACGCCGGTCTCCGGCCGCCCGGTCGACGCGCATGTCGTGGTGCGCGCAGTCGTCCCGGACCTCGTCATCCCCTTCGAGCAGAGCCTGGTGTCGATGGGCGCGGCGGCCGCGGTCTCGATCGGCGACCTCGACGTGGTGCTCGCGAGCAAGCGCACGCAGACCTTCAGCCCCGAGGCCTTCACCCGCCTCGGCATCGACCTGTCGCGCAAGAAGGTCGTGGTCGTGAAGTCCTCGAACCACTTCCACGCCGCCTTCAGGCCGATCGCGGCGGCGATCCACCACCTCGACACGGGCGGGCCCTTCCCGCCCGACCCCACGCGCGTCACCTACCGGCGCGTGCGCCGCCCGGTCGTGCCGCTGGATCCCGAGGCGCAGGCCCCGGGCGCGCTTCAGGAATACTCGATGCGCGGGTCGATGTAGGCGTAGAGCACGTCCACGAGCACGTTCATCAGGACGTAGATGACGAGCACGAACAGGATGCAGCCCTGGATCAGCGGGTAGTCGCGCGACCCGATCGCCTGGATCAGCAGCCGCCCGAGGCCCGGATACGTGAACACGGCCTCGGTGACGACCGTGCCGCCGATGAAGGTCGCGAGCATCAGCCCGACGACGGTGACGAAGGGCAGCAGCGCGTTGCGCATCACGTGGCGGCCGACGACGTCGCGCTCGCGCAGGCCCTTGGCGCGCGCCGTGCGCACGTAGTCGGCCTTGAGCTCGCCGAGCAGCGAGGCGCGCAGGAAGCGCGCGAAGATCCCCGAGACGTAGGTGCCGAGCGTCAGCGCCGGCATCAGCGTGTTGCGGAAGGCCTGCCATGGCGATTCGAGGAAGGGCACGTAGGACGAGGCCGAGGGCAGCCAGCGCAGCTCGACCGAGAAGAGCAGGATCAGCAGGATGCCGAGCCAGAAGGTCGGCACGCCGAGCGCCAGCGCGCTCCAGCCGCTGAGCGCGCGGTCGAGCCAGGAGCCCGGCCAGATGGCGCTCGCGATCGCCACGGGGATCCCGAGCACGAGCCCGACCAGCGTCGCGCAGAGGCCGAGCTGCAGCGTCGCCGGCACGCGCTGCATGATCAGGTGCAGCACCGGGTCGCGCGTGTGCAGCGAGCGGCCGAGGTCGCCGGACAGCGCCGACACCAGCCAGGACCAGTACTGGACGAGCACCGGCCGGTCGAGCCCGAGCCGCGCCGTGAGCTCGCGCACCTGCTCGGGCGTCGCGTTCTCGCCGAGGATGCTGGCGACCGGCCCACCGGGCACGGCGTAGATCATCGCCCAGATGCCGAGCGAAGCCGCAAGCAGCACGGGCAGCAGCTGCAGGAGCCTGCGGACGACGTATCCCGTCATGTGCGTCCTTCCTCGCGGCCGGGGACCGCGGCGACCTCGCGCCGGTCCTCGAGCACCGCGGCCAGCGTGCGCCCGAGCGTGTCGAGCGACAGGATGGTGAGCGTGAGCGCGATGCCCGGCAGCACGGCGTAGGTCGGCGCCTCGTAGAGGAAGGACTTGCCGGTGCGCAGCAGGTCGCCCCAGCTCGGCGTGGGCGGCGGGATGCCGACGCCGAGGAAGGAGAGCGCGGCCTCCAGCAGGATCGCGACCGAGGACAGGACCACGACCTGGACGAGGATCGGGCTGAGCGAGTTCGGCAGCACGGTCGTGAACATCGTGTAGCTCGACGAGCCGCCGAGCGCCTCGACCGCGAGCACGAAGTCGCGCTGGCGCAGCGACAGCACCTGGGCGCGGGTGATGCGCGCGAAGCTCGGCACGCCCGTGATGCCGACCGCGACCAGCGCGGCGAGCTGGCTGCGCCCGAGCACGGCGATCAGCGCCATCGCGAAGAGGATGTTGGGCAGCGCGAGCAGCACGTCGATGAAGCGCATCAGCACCGCGTCGCGCCAGCCGCCGAAGAAGCCCGCGACCAGGCCGATCGGTATGCCCACCAGGGCGGCGATGGCGACCGCGCCGCCGGCGGTGACGAGCGACGTGCGCGCGCCGTAGACCACGCGCGCGAGCAGGTCGCGGCCGAGCTCGTCGGCGCCGAACCAGTACTGCGCCGAGGGCGGCTCGAGGCTGGCGGAGAGCTCCTGGTGCAGCGGGTCGATCGGCAGCACCCAGGGCGCGAGGAAGGCCAGCGAGACGGTCAGCACCAGGAAGAGCGTGCTCGCGAGCGCGCCGGGATGCGCCAGCACGCGGCGCGCGGTCTCGATCCTGCGGCGGGCGCGGCGGCTGGTCATGCGACGTCCCCGGGCTGGACGGGGTGGTGGCAGGCGCCGCGCAGCGCGGTCCCGGGGCGGGGCGCGAAGGCCGGGCGCTCGCGCGCGCAGAGCTCGCTGGCGCGGAAGCAGCGCGGGTGGAAGGCGCAGCCGGAAGGCGGACGCGCCGGGCTCGGGATGTCGCCCTGCAGCACGATGCGCCGGCGCGTGGCGCGCGTCGCGGGGTCGGGCACGGGCACGGCGGAGAGCAGCGAGCGCGTGTAGGGGTGCGTCGGGCGACCGTAGAGCTCGGCCTTCGGGCCCTCCTCGACGATGCGCCCGAGATACATCACCGCCACGCGGTCGGAGATGTGGCGCACGACCGACAGGTCGTGGGCGACGAAGAGGTAGGCGAGGCCGAGCTCGCGCTGCAGGTCCTGCAGCAGGTTGATCACCTGCGCCTGGATCGACACGTCGAGCGCGGCGACCGGCTCGTCGAGGATCAGCAGGCGCGGCTGCAGCGCCAGCGCGCGCGCGATGCCGATGCGCTGGCGCTGGCCGCCGGAGAACTCGCTGGGGAAGCGCTCCATCATCGTGCGCGACAGGCCGACGAGCTCGAAGAGCTCGGCGACGCGCCTCTCGCCGCCCATCTCGTCGAACACGCCGTGGATGCGCATCGGCTCGGCGACGATGTCGCCGACGCTGCGCACGGGGTTCAGCGAGGCGTAGGGGTCCTGGAACACGTACTGCATGTTGCGCCGGACGCGCCGCATCTCGTTGCGCGGAAGGTTGGTGACGTCGCGCCCGTCGAAGGACACGCGCCCCTCGGTCGCGCGCACCAGCCCCATGATGGCGCGCGCGGTCGTCGTCTTGCCGCAGCCCGATTCGCCGACGAGTCCGAGCGTCTCGCCCGCGCGCAGCTCTAGGTCGACGCCGTCCACCGCGCGCACGGTGCCGACCTGCCGGCGCAGGATGCCGGCGCGGATCGGGAAGTGGACGCGAAGTCCCTCCACGCGCAGCAGCGGCGCCGCCGTCGTCTGGCTGGCGGCCGCGGCGGCGGGCGCGGCGGCGCGCGGCACGGGCTCCGCGCGCGCCGGCCGCGCCTCGCCGGGGAAATGGCACGCGCTGCCATGGCCGGTGGCGTCGAGCGCGAGCTCGGGCATGCGCGTCGCGCATTCGGGCCGGTCCCGCCCCACCGGGCAGCGCGGGTGGAAGGCGCAGCCCGCCGGGATCGCCGAGGGCGCCGGGGGCTGGCCGGAGATCGGCACGAGGCGCTCCTCCGCGCCGTCGATGCGCGGCAGGCTGCGCAGCAGGCCGATCGTGTAGGGATGCCGGGGCCGGGCGAAGATCTCGCCGACCGTGCCCGTCTCGACGATGCGGCCGCCATACATGACGGCCACGCGATGCGCGACCTCGGCGATCACGCCGAGGTCGTGGGTGATGAGGATCACGGCCGCGCCGGTCTCCGCCTGGCGCCGCGCGAGCACCGAGAGGACCTGCGCCTGCACGGTGACGTCGAGCGCCGTCGTCGGCTCGTCTGCGATGATGAGCCGCGGCTTCCCGGCCATCGCCATGGCGATGACGACGCGCTGGCGCATGCCGCCGGAGAACTGGTGCGGGAACTGGATCGCGCGCGCCGCCGGGTCGGGGATGTCCACCTCGCGCAGCAGCTCGACCGCGCGCGACATGGCCGCCTCGCCCGCGGCGATGCGGCCATGCGCGACCTGCCCCTCGATGACCTGCCGGCCGACCTGCAGCACCGGGTTCAGCGTCGTCGTCGGGTCCTGGAAGATCATGCCGACGTCGTTGCCGCGCATGCGGCGCAGCGTCTCGCGGTCGGCGGTGGCGACATCGACGCCGGCGAGGCGGATGGAGCCCGAGACGCGCGCCGTCGCGGGCAGCAGGCCGGCGATGGCGAGCGAGGTCACGCTCTTGCCGGAGCCGGACTCGCCGACGATGCCGAGCACCTCGTTCGGGTGGACGTCGAAGTCGATGCCGCGCACGGCCGGCACGCGCCGCCCCGAGCCGGTGAAGGCGACGTCGAGGCCGCGGACCGAGAGGACCGGTTCAGCCATGGCGCGTGCGTGGTCGAGGGCCGCTGCCCGCCGTCCCGCTTGCGGGACGACGGGCGCGGCGGCGGCCTCCGCTCAGCGGAAGCCCATGGTGCGGCAGACGAGGATGTTGTCGATGTCGAGCGTCACGCCGCCGATGTTCTTCGCCGCGACGATCAGGCCGATGTCGTAGGTGTTCGTGGCAACGCCGAAGGCGACCTCCACGAGCACCTTGTTGAGGTTGTCGTAGGCTGCCTTGACCTCCGGCCCCGTGCCGAGGGCGCCGTCGACGCGGGCGATCGCCTGCACGTACTCGGGATGCGGGTGCGGGTTGCCCAGCACGGGGTTGTTCGCCACGCGGTAGATCGAGTTCGTCGTCAGGCGGCTCGGGAACTTCTGGACGTTGCCCACGCCGCCGAAGGTCGCCGCGAACTTGCCGGTGAGCAGCGCGTCGACGTATTCCGCGCCCTGCTTGACGTCGAGGTCGACCTGGATGCCGGCGCGCGCGAGCGTGCCCTGCACGATCTGCGTGATCGCCACGTTGTCCTGGTTGCCGCCGTCGACGAGGATCTTCCAGTCCTTCATCTCGGCGTCGGACAGGCCGGACTCCTTGAGCAGCGCGCGCGCCTTCTCGATGTCGAAGGCGTAGCGCGCGTTGTAGGCCGGGTCGGCCGCGGGGCTCGCGGGCGCCCAGGGCAGGGCGGTGACCTGCCCCATGCCGGCATAGCCGACGCGCAGGATCGCCGCGCGGTCCATCAGGTGGTTGAAGGCCTGGCGGAACTTCGCGTTGCGGAAGGGCCCGCGCGTCGTGTTGATGCGGAAGACCTGAACCAGCGGGCCAGGCCCCTGGAACACCTGGAAGCCGTTGTTGCGCAGGCGCACCGCGGCGCGCGCGCCGCCGCCATAGATGACGTCGACGGCGCCGGACTCGAGCGCCGCGCTCGCGGCGTCGTTGTCGCTGAACACGGTCATGACGACCTCGCTCGCGACGGGCTCGCCCGTGCGCCAGTAGGACTTGTTCGCCGCCAGCACGAGGCGCTGGCCCGGCAGGCGCTCGGCGACCGTGAACGGGCCGGTGCCGCCGGCCTTCGTCTCGACCGTGTCGATCACCGCGGGATCGATGATCGAGATGAACTGCAGCAGGTCGGTGATCTGGCGCTCCGGAACCGGTGCCTTGAAGTTCAGGCGGATCGTGCGCGGGTCGACGACCGTCCAGTCCTGCACGATCGACATCGTCGGGAAGATGTTCTTGCCCTTCACCGGGTCGGCGCACTTGCGCAGGTTCGTGGCCACCGCCTCGGCGTCGAGCGCGCCGCCGCCGTGGAACCTGACGTCGCCGCGCAGCGTCAGCGTGACCGACTTGCTGTCGCCCGCGACCTGCCAGGCGGAGGCGAGGTTCGGGATCGCCTTGCCCTCGGCCGTGTACTCGATGAGGCTGTCGTAGCAGTTCTTCATGATCGGCATGTTGATCGCCGAGAACTGGTGCGGGTCGAAGTTCGCGATGTCCGCGAGCAGCGCGACGCGCAGCCTGCCGCCCTTCAGCGCCTGGCCCGAGGCCGAGGGCGCGGCGAGCGCCGCCGCTGCGCCGATCGCAAGCGAACCAACCATGCCCTGACGACGCGTGAAGCCCTGTGCCATGACCCTGTCCCCCTGTGGCCTGTTGCTCCGGGCGCCCCGCCCCGGGGCACCGCCTCGGCAAGGATGCTTCGCCATCCGCCCCGCGGGTGTCAAACCCCGTTCCAGCAGCCGAAACGGCGGTTTCGCCGGACGGGGTCAGCGCCTCCAGTCGGCGACCGGCTCGAGCGGCCAGATCGGCCGGGGGATCCGGCGCCAGGGCAGCGTCTCCACCTGCGACTGGCCGGGCCCGGTCGTGTCGACGCGGATCACCCGCGAGGAGATGGGCGCGAAGTACTGGAAGTTCGACGCGGTCTTGAGCACGGCCATCTTGTAGTCGCGGGGCTCGACGCCGAAGGCGCGGTACACGTCCGGCACGTTGCCCGCGAGGCCACGCAGCTCGCTCACCAGCATGGTGACCGGGCCGACGTCGAAGACCGCGGTCTCGCCCATGTCGACCTCGGGCTGGCTGTGGTCGGCCGCGCGCACGATGCCGCCCCCGACATGCCGCACCCGGCCGGTGACGGTGATCGGCCGGAAGAACTCCGGCGCGCCGTGGCCGCCGACCTCCAGCGTCACCTCCGCGCCGGCGCCGGCCGCGACCAGGCGGCGCGCGGTGCGCGGCTCGATCAGCGGCACGAGCGCGCGGCCGCGGATGCGCAGCCGCAGCATCGCCTCGAGGATCAGGTTGCTGTCGCCGGCCGCGCCGCCGAACACGGTGTCGCCGGTGTCCGAGAGCACGACGACGCCGCGCGGCTCCGCGTCGGCCATGCGCACGGCGTCGTCGATGGAGATGGCCTCGCGGACCTGGAACTGGTCGCGCATCGACCAGGCGAGGTCCGCGAGCTCGTCGGCGAGGCGCTCGGCCAGTGCCCGGTCGCCATCGGTCACGACGACCGTCGCCCAGCCGCCCTCGGCGACGTCGAGCCAGGGCTGCATCGGGTAGTTGGACGCCTGCAGCACGCGCGGGTCGGCGGCCTCCATCGCCCGCGCGCGGTCGAACCAGGTCTTCATCGGGTGGCGCGAGGTGAGGAACTGCTCCTGGTGCGTGACCATCGGGATCTTGCGCCAGGCCATCGCCGGCCGGACCTCGCCCGCGACGATGCGCATGAGCAGCTCGGCGCCGATGCGCCCGGTGTCGAAGGGGTCGTGCGGCTGCGTGCGATGCCCGACGATGGCGGTGGAGAGCTCGACCATGCGGCGCGTGACGTTGGCGTGGTGGTCGAGCGAGGTCACGATCGGGACGTCGGGGCCCAGCACCCCGCGGCAGACCTCGAGCTGCGCGCCCTCGACGTCGTCGACGCCCTCGGCCGCGCAGGCGCCATGCATCTGCAGCGCCAGGCCGTCGATGCGCCCGGCCGCGCGCAGGCCCTCGCGGATGCGCCGCTCGAAATGGAGCCGGCACTCGGTCGTGATGCGCCCGCCCGCGGTCGCCCAGCCGCGCGTGATCGGTACGGAGACGACGTCGCGCCCCGAGGCCTCGACCGCGGCGAGGTAGCCGCCCACCTGCCCGACGCCGCGCAGCCGCGCGAAGATCTCCTCGCCCTCGTAGAGGCCGAAGGCCGCGAAGTCGCGCATCGTCGTGGGGACCGGGTTGAAGTCGTTGGTCTCCTGGCCGACGCTGATCAAGCCGAGGCGCATGCTGGTCTTCCCCTCCCGCGCGGACATGGCCGCGCCGCTTGCGTAGCAACCGCGCGCGGCAGCGACAAGCGCGGGCCGTTCCCAGCCGCGTCGCGCGCGCCGCGCACGCGCGAGTTCCTCGGCCACCTCGAATGGAAGGGCTGAGGGCGCGCAACGTTCAGGCGAGGTGGTGGACCTCCTGTGGCGCGTGCACCGGCGTGTCGATTCCCGCATGGCGCGCCTTGATCTGCAGCGCGAGCACGAGCGAGAAGAAGCGCGCCTGGGCGAGGTTCCCGCCCATGAACCAGAGCCCGTCCTGGCGCGTCGGCTTCCACATGTTGCGCAGCTCGCCCTCCCACGGGCCGGGATCCTTCGCCGTGGCCGAGCCGAGGCCCCAGCACTTGCCGACGCGGTCGGCGACCTCCTGGCTGACGAGCTTCGCCGCCCAGCCATTCATCGACCCGTAGCCGGTGGCGTAGACGACGAGGTCCGCCGGCAGTTCGCTGCCGTCCGAGAGCACGACGCCGTCGGGCGCGATGCGCGCGACTTCCACGCCGCTGCGCAGCGCGATGCGCCCGTCGATGATCAGCTCCGACGCGCCGACGTCGATGTAGTAGCCCGAGCCGCGGCGCGCGTACTTCGCCGAGATCCCGGAACCGTCCTCGCCGAAGTCGAGCATGAACCCGGCCTTCTACAGCCGCGCGTAGAACTCCGCGTCATGGGCGCGGATGCTCTCGTAGAGCGGCACGGCGCGGCGCGGCACGAGGCGGTGGGGGATCGAGGCCGCGAGGATGTCGCCGACCTCGGTGGTGATGCCGCGCTCGAGCGCGTCCTCCGACCAGAGATGCGACCAGCTGAACGCCATCAGCGTCTCCGATCGCACGACGGTGGTCGCGGAGCGCTGCACCATCGTCACCTCGGCGCCGTGCTCCCAGAGGTCGGCGCATATGTCGTGCGCCGAGTTGTTCGAGCCGACGACGACGCAGCGCTTGCCGGCCCAGGCCTCGCCGGAGCCATGCGCGCTCGAATGGTGCTGCGTGCCGCGGAACTCCGCCATGCCCGGGAAGTCGGGCATCACCGGCATGCCCGACATGCCGGTCGCCAGCACGAGGTGGCGCGGGCGCAGCACGTGCACGCGCCCGTCGCGCTCGACCTCGACCTCCCATTCGCGCGTCGCCTCGTCGAAGCGCGCGCGGCGGCAGGTGGAGGAGGTCCAGAGGTCTATCTCCATGACCCTCGCGTACATCTCGAGCCAGTCCGCGATCTGGTCCTTCGGCGAGAAGACCGGCCAGTGGTCGGGGAAGGGGATGTAGGGCATGTGGTCGTACCAGACCGGGTCGTGCAGGCAGAGCGACTTGTAGCGCCGGCGCCAGTTGTCCCCGGCGCGCGCGTTGCGCTCGAGCACGATCGTCGGCACGCCGAGGCGCCGCAGCCGCGCCGCCAGCGCGAGGCCGCCCTGCCCGCCGCCGACCACGACGCAATAGGGCTGGCGCGAGATGCCGAGCTCGCGCTCCTCCTCCTGGCGGCGCTCCAGCCAGGTGCGCCGGCCCCGCGCGATGCCGTGCTCGACGCCGTTCTCGCGCGTGCGGCCACGCTTCTCCTCGTGGCCCTTCAGTTCGCGCAGCGTCGTCAGCAGCGTCCAGCCGCGGCCGTCGCGCAGCCGCAGGTGGCCGCGCCCGCGTCCCGCGGCGGTCTCGAACTCGACCAGCGCCTCGATCGCGCCATCCGCCTCGCCCGCCAATCCCGCGACGCGCCAGCGCGACGGCGCCACGCGCGCGAGCGTGGCGTCGAGCATCTCGCCGATCGCCTCGCGGCCCTCGAAGGTGCGGATGTTCCAGGTGAAGGCGACCATGTCGCGCCAGAAGCATTCCGGCCCGAACAGCTCGAGCGCCGCCGCGACGTCGCGCGCGGCCAGCGCCGCCTCGAGCCGGTCGAGCCAGGCCTGCGCGCGAGCCGCCGGCGAGATGTCGTCCATGTCCGTCGCTTCCCATCCATGCGCCGCCGCCTGCGGCGCCCGTCGCGCATGATCGGCGGGTTCGCGCGTTCCTCCAAGCCCCGCCTGCGCGGGGGCGCTGGTCAGACCGGGATGCGCAGCAGGACGCCGATCGTGAGCGCCATCTGCGCGAGGATCAGCGGGACGACCCATCGGATGATGTCGGAGCGGCTCGCCGCGATGTCCGTGCGCAGCCGCTCGCATTCGAGGCGGAACTCGGACCGCAGCTCGGCGATGTCCGACTTGGTGGCAAGCTCGGTGACCATGGTGTCGGCGAAGGCCTCCGCGAACCCGTCCGCCTGGCCGGGCGGGAGCCCGAGGCCCTGGAGGCGGCGCGCGAGGCGCAATGTATCGAAGGCGGCGGCTGGCATGAAGCCATGCTGCGCCGGTTTTCGCCGGCGCGCGAGGGTGCCGGAGGCGTAGCCGGGAGGAAGGTCAGTCCCGCCCCATGAAGCGCGCGACGTCGACCGGCGCGCCCGTGCGCGCGGACTCGGCGATGGCGAGGGTCGTCGCCAGCGTGCGCGTGCCCCCGATCCCGTCGAGGACCGGCTCCTCGGTGCCGCGGATCGCGCGGGCGAAGTTTCGCATCTGCTCGTGGTAGGCGTCGGCGAGGGCGACATGCACGTTGCGCCGCACCAGCTCGACGTTCCAGTCCTCCTGCCCCGGCTCGTGCCAGCGATGCGCGAGCGTCGGCACGGCGAGCGAGCCGCGCGTGCCGGCGACGAGGAAGCAGTCCTCGGTGTCGTGGGGGCGCAGGGGATTCTCGCGCGAGCCCCATTCCCAGGCCCAGGGCGCGGAGACCGCGTCGGAGACGAGCAGCGTGCCGAGCGCGCCGCCGCGGAAGCGCAGCACGGCCGCGGCCGTGTCCTCGACGGGGAAGCCGCGCGCGGCGTTGGCGCTCATCGCCTGCACGGTCTCGACGTCGCCGCAGAGCATGCGCAGGCAGTCGATGTCGTGGATCGCGTTGATGAGGATCGGCCCGCCGCCCTTCTCCCGCCGCCAGGCGACGTCGAAGTAGCCGCGCGGCTTGTGGTTGAGCCACATGCCGTGCACCGCGACGACCTTGCCGACGCCGCCGCCGCGCACGATCTCCGCGGCCTTGCGCATGATCGGGTTGTGGCGGCGATGGTGTCCGACGAGCATGGGCAGGCGCGCCGCGGCCGCCGCATCGACGAGGCGCAGCGCCGCGTCGACCGTGTCCGCGACCGGCTTCTCGACGAGGATGGCGACGCCGCGCGCGAGGCAGGCGAGGCCGGCTGGCTCGTGGAGCTGGTTCGGCACCGCGATGATCGCGCCTTCCGGCTTCTCGGCCGCGAGCATCTCCGCGAGGTCCGCGAAGACGCGGTAGCCGAGCCTGCGCCCTTCCTCCGCTGCTGCAGGCGAGGGGTCGGCGACGCCGCACAGGACGTATTCCGGGTTGCCGGCGCGCAGCACCTCGATGTGCTTGCGTCCGATGAGCCCGGCGCCGACGACGGCGATGCGTACCGCTGCCATGGATCGATCGTCCTCCCCTTCGCGGCCGCGCGGCCTCAATACGTCGCGCGGCCACCCGTGATGTCGAACACGAAGCCGGTGGTGAAGCTGCAG
>CANMWW010000011.1 GCA_947500965.1 Alphaproteobacteria bacterium | reverse complement strand
CTGGATGTCGATCACGAGCAGCGCCGTCTCGGCGTGGCGCAGCACGATGTCGTCGGGCTCCGGCGCCTCCTCGTAGTAGAAGGAGCGGAAGGCGGTCTTCCAGGAGCTCACGCGCGCGGCCCCCGTCACGCGCCGGTGCCGCCGACGGTCAGCCCGTCGAGCAGCAGCGTCGGCTGGCCCACGCCCACCGGCACGCCCTGGCCATCCTTGCCGCAGGTGCCGATGCCGGGGTCGAGCGCGGTGTCGTCGCCGACCATGCGCACCTTCGTGAGCGCATCCGGCCCGTTGCCGATCAGCATCGCGCCCTTCACCGCGGGGCCGATGCGGCCATCCTCGATCAGGTAGGCCTCGGAGGCGGAGAAGACGAACTTGCCCGAGGTGATGTCGACCTGGCCGCCGCCGAAGTTGACGGCGTAGAGGCCGCGCTTCACCCCGGCCACGATCTCGTCGCGCGCGTACTTGCCGGGCAGCATCATCGTGTTGGTCATGCGCGGCATCGGGTGGTGCGCGAAGCTCTGCCGACGGCCGTTGCCGGTGGGGCGCATGCCCATGAGCCGGGCGTTCTGGCGGTCCTGCATGTAGCCCGCGAGCCTGCCATCCTCGATCAGGACGGTGCGCTGGGTCGGCGTGCCCTCGTCGTCGATCCCGAGCGAGCCGCGGCGGTCGGCGATGGTGCCGTCGTCGATGACCGTGACGCCCTCGCTCGCGATGCGCTGGCCCATGAGGCCGGAGAAGGCGGAGGTCTTCTTGCGGTTGAAGTCGCCCTCGAGCCCGTGGCCGATCGCCTCGTGGAGGAGGATGCCGGGCCAGCCCGGCCCGAGCACGACCTGCATCTCGCCGGCGGGGGCGGGGACCGAGCCGAGGTTCACCAGCGCCTGGCGCAGGGCCTCGTCGACCGCCTCGCGCCAGCGCTCCGGCGACACGACCCGCTCGAAGGCGAAGCGGCCGCCGGTGCCGTAGCTGCCGGTCTCCTGCCTGTCGCCGTCGCCGACGACGACCGAGACGTTGAGGCGGACCAGCGGGCGGATGTCCGCCAGGCGCTGGCCGCCGGCGCGCAGGATCTGGATCGCCTGCCACTCGCCCGCGAGGCTGGCCATCACCTGCCGCACGCGCGCGTCACGCGAGCGGGCATAGGCGTCCATCTCCGCCAGCAGGGCGACCTTCGCCTCGAAGGACATCAGGCCGAGCGGGTTGGCGTCCGTGTAGAGGTGCCGGTTGGTGCCCGCCGGCGCCTCCGCGACGGTGCCGGAATGGCCGGCCTTGACCGCCCGCACGGTCGAGGCGGCGCGCGCCACCGCGGCGTTGGAGAGCTCGGTGGAGTGTGCGTAGCCGACGCTCTCCCCAGCCACCGCGCGCAGGCCGAAGCCCTGGCTGGTGTCGAAGGAGGCGCTCTTCAGCCGGCCGTCGTCGAAGGCCAGCGCCTCGGACTGCCGGTATTCCAGGTAGGCCTCGCCGTCGTCCGCGCCGGCGAGCGCCTCGTCGACCTGGCGGCGCAGCGCGGCCTGGTCGAGCCCGCCGCGGGCAAAGAAGATGTCGTCGGTCTGGGCGAGGGCGCTCATGGCGGAGGGGTTCCTGTCTGGACGGGGAGCGGTAACCTAGTGGGATGCACGGCGGATTTCAGCCCGGCTGGCGGAGGCGCCGCGGCGCGGCGCGCGCGGCCTTGCGACAAACGGTCGCGGGTCGCGGGGCGGCGGCGGGATGCGTTGGCTCCATGTCTTAGCGGCGTTGAGAATCCCGCCGGCGCTGGTGTAGGTTCCGCTCCGTTCCATCCGGGGAAGCCGGAAGCTAAGGCAATGATTCGTGCCAGCTTTCGCGCGATTCGGCGCAGAACGGGGCGAGAGGACCGCGCAAGCCGCGGGCGATCTCTCGTTCGCCTTGAGTTATGACAACACGGATAGAGCCCATGCGTTGGATGTCTCGCGCTGCTGCGATCGCCCTCTCGGCGGTCGCCTCGATCCAGGCCGCCCAGGCGGGCCAACCCGTGCCGTGGGGGCTGGGCCTGCAGCCCGGCGCCTCGCCGATCAAGCACGACATCGCGTGGTTCCACGACGCGCTGCTGCTGCCGGTCATCACGATCATCACGCTCTTCGTGCTGGCGCTGCTGCTCTACACGATGTCGCGCTTCAGCGCGGCGAAGAACCCGACGCCCTCGCGCACCTCGCACAACACGACGATCGAGGTGCTGTGGACGGTGATCCCGATCGTGATCCTGGTGGTGATCGCGATCCCGAGCTTCCGCCTGCTCTACAAGCAGGACCGCGCCGTGAACCCGGACATGACCATCAAGGTCACGGGGCGCCAGTGGTACTGGCAGTACGAATATCCCGACCACGGGACCTTCGTGATCGACAGCCGCATCGTCCGCGACAAGGACGGCAAGCCCGCCGGCGAGCCCCGCCTGCTCGAGGTCGACAACCGCCTCGTCGTCCCGGTCGGCGCCACCATCCGCACGCTCGTCGCCGGCGCCGACGTGATGCACTCCTTCTTCATCCCGTCGCTCGCCGTGCAGATCTACTCGGTGCCCGGCCGCCTGAACGAGACGTGGTTCCAGGTCGAGAAGGAAGGCATCTACTACGGCCAGTGCAACCAGATCTGCGGCACCGACCACGCCTACATGCCGATCGCGATCGAGGCCGTGTCCAAGGCGAAGTTCCAGCAGTGGCTCGAGGAGGCGAAGAAGAAGTTCGCCGATTCCGGCGAGCCGCGCCCGCTGGCCATCGCCTCGGCCGAGTGACGATCCAGATTCCCGAGCATCCCCGAGCGCCGGCCCCCGCGCCGGCCCCTTGAAGGAAGACCACGATGGCAAACGCCGCCCACGCCCATCACGACCACCACGACGACCACCACGGCCACCACCCGACCGGCTGGCGCCGCTGGGCCTACTCGACGAACCACAAGGACATCGGGACGATGTACCTGGTGTTCTCGATCTTCGCCGCGCTGATCGGTGGCGCCTTCTCGGTCTGGATGCGCATGGAGCTGCAGTCCCCGGGGATGCAGTACTTCTCCGACGGGCACCAGTGGAACATGGTGGTCACGGCGCATGGCCTGATCATGGTGTTCTTCGTCGTCATGCCGGCGCTGATCGGCGGCTTCGGCAACTGGTTCATCCCGCTGATGTGCGGCGCGCCCGACATGGCGTTCCCGCGCATGAACAACATCAGCTTCTGGCTGCTGCCGGTCGCCTTCCTGCTCCTGCTCGGCTCGGCCGTGCTCGGCGGCGGCGCGGGCGTCGGCTGGACGATCTACCCGCCGCTCTCCAGCGGGCAGTTCCATCCCGGCCCCGCCATCGACATGGCGATCCTGTCGCTGCACGTCGCGGGCGCGTCCTCGATCCTCGGCGCGATCAACTTCATCACCACGATCTTCAACATGCGCGCTCCGGGCATGACCATGCACCGCATGCCGCTGTTCCTGTGGGCGATGCTGATCACCGCCTTCCTGCTCGTGCTCTCGCTGCCGGTGCTCGCCGGCGCGATCACGATGCTCCTCACCGACCGCAACTTCGGCACGGCCTTCTTCCGTCCCGAGGGCGGCGGCGACCCGATCCTGTTCCTGCACCTCTTCTGGTTCTTCGGCCACCCCGAGGTGTACATCATGATCCTGCCGGCCTTCGGCATCATCAGCCACGTCGTGTCGACCTTCTCCAGGAAGCCGGTCTTCGGCTACCTCGGCATGGCCTACGCGATGATGGCGATCGGCTTCGTCGGCTTCGTCGTCTGGGCGCACCACATGTACACGGTCGGCCTCGACGTCGACACGCGCGCCTACTTCGTCGCGGCGACGATGGTCATCGCGGTGCCGACCGGCGTGAAGATCTTCTCCTGGGTAGCCACGATGTGGGGCGGCTCGATCGAGTTCCGCGTCCCGATGGTCTGGGCGATCGGCTTCATCTTCCTGTTCACGCTCGGCGGCGTCACCGGCGTCGTCCTGTCGAACGCCGGCGTCGACATCGCGCTCCACAACACCTACTACGTGGTCGCGCATTTCCACTACGTGCTGTCGCTCGGCGCGGTGTTCGGGATCTTCTGCGGCTTCTACTACTGGTTCACGAAGATGAGCGGCCGCGAGTACCCGGAGTGGGCCGGCAAGTTCCACTTCTGGACCACCTTCATCGGCGTCAACCTGACGTTCTTCCCGCAGCACTTCCTCGGCCTGCAGGGCATGCCGCGCCGCTACCCGGACTATCCGGATGCGTTCGCGGGCTGGAACTACGTGTCGTCCATCGGCGCCTACATCGCCGCCGCGTCGACCGTGTTCTTCATCGTGTACACGATCAAGGTGCTGCGCTCGGGCAAGGTCGTCACCGAGGCCGACCCGTACCACCAGCCCGAGCCCACCCTCGAGTGGACCGTCGCCTCGCCCGCGCCGTTCCATACCTTCGAGGAAGTCCCGCGCGTGAGCGCCGGCTCGGGCCACTGATCCAGGCCCAGGTCCGGCAAGCGCGGCCGATGTCCGACGGCGACGTCGCACTCGAGACCTCCGGCGCCCGCCCGCTCCACGCGGCAGCGGGCGTCGGGGATTTCGTCGCGCTGCTCAAGCCGCGCGTGATGAGCCTCGTGGTGTTCACGGGGTTCGCGGGCATGGTCGCGGCGCCCGGGCATATCCACCCCTTGCTCGCGGCGATCGCCGTGCTCTGCATCGCGGTGGGTGCCGGCGCGGCCGGCGCGATCAACATGTGGTACGACCGCGACATAGACGCGCTCATGTCGCGCACGCGCGACAGGCCGATCCCCGCGGGCCGCATGGATCCTTCCGAGACGCTGGCCTTCGGCGTCGTGCTGTCGATCGGCTCGGTGCTGACGATGGCGCTTGCGGTGAACTTCGTGGCCGCCGCGCTGCTCGCGCTGTCGATCGGCTTCTACGTCTTCGTCTACACGATGTGGCTCAAGCGCCGCACGCCGCAGAACATCGTGATCGGCGGCGCGGCCGGGGCCTTCCCGCCGATGATCGGCTGGGCAGCCGTCACGGGCGACGTGGGCCTCGCCTCGATCGCGCTCTTCCTGATCATCTTCATGTGGACGCCCCCGCATTTCTGGGCGCTGGCCCTGTTCCGCGCGAGCGAGTACGCGCGCGCCGGCGTGCCGATGCTGCCGGTGGTCGCCGGGACGCGCGCCACCAAGCTCCACATCCTCGCCTACAGCGCGCTGCTCGTGCCGGTCGGCACGCTGCCGAGCTTCCTCGGCACGACGGGCCTCGTCTACGCCGCCACCTCGGTCGTGCTCGGCCTCGTCTTCCTCGCCGGCGCCGTCGCGGTCTGGCGCGACAGCGGCGACCGCGCCGCCAAGGCGCTGTTCGGATACTCGATCATCTACCTCTTCCTGCTGTTCGCGCTGGTCATGATCGACCGCGTGCCGGCGGCCGTCCCGTGACCGAGATGGCCCAGGACGACCCGCTCGCGCGCCGCCAGCGCGCCAAGAACCTCGCCGTCGGGCTGACCGTGGCCGGGTTCTGCGTCATGTTCTTCCTGATCACCATCGTGCGCATGGGGATGCGATGAGCACCGGACGCAACCGCTCGAACGCGCGCGTCGGCATCGCGCTCGCCTGCCTCGCCGGCGGGATGGTCGGCCTGTCCTTCGCGGCCGTGCCGCTCTATCGCTGGTTCTGCCAGGTCACGGGGTTCGGCGGCACGACGATGCGCGCCGAGCGCGCGCCCGAGGCGCCGGGCGAGCGCGTCATCACCGTGCGCTTCAACGCCGACGTCGCGGGCAACGACCTGCCCTGGCGCTTCCAGCCGCTCGAGCGCCAGGTGACGCTGCGGGTGGGAGAGGAACGCCTCGCCTTCTACCGCGCCACGAATGTCGGCCAGGCGCCGGTCGTGGGCACCGCGACCTACAACGTGACGCCGCACAAGGCCGCGCCCTACTTCCACAAGCTCGCCTGCTTCTGCTTCACCGAGCAGGAGCTCGCATCGGGCGAGAGCATGGACATGCCCGTCTCGTTCTTCGTCGATCCCGCCATCGCGCAGGACCCGAAGATGCGGGGCGTCGACACCATCACCTTGTCCTACACCTTCTTCCGCGCGCTCGACGCCCAGCCAAGGGCGGAGGGCACGCGCCGGTCCGCGGACGCGGGGAGCGTCCCGGCGCCGGTCAATTGAGGCATTCCGCCAGAAACCTTCAGCGACCAGAGCACGCGTCAGGGAGATCGACATGGCCAGCACCAGCCACGGCACCGGGATGAAGACGCCCTACCACCTCGTCGAGCCGAGCCCCTGGCCGCTCGTCGGCTCGATCGCGGCGCTCGTGCTGTCCTTCGGCACGATCTCGTTCCTCCACCCCTCGGTCTTCGGCCCTGGCCTGGAGCCCCTGCTGAAGGCGCTCGGCCCGTGGAAGATCCTCGCCGGCATCGGCCTCGTCCTGTTCACGATGTTCGGCTGGTGGGGCGCGGTCGTGAAGGAGTCCGGCACGCCGGGCCTGCACAGCCCCGTCGTGCGGCTGGGCCTTCGCTACGGCATGTTCCTGTTCATCGCGTCGGAGGTGATGTTCTTCGTCGCGTTCTTCTGGTCCTTCTTCCACTTCGCGCTCTACCCGGAGCACACCGAGACCGGGATGTGGCCGCCCAAGGCGGTCGTCACCTTCAACGCCTGGGGCCTGCCGTTCCTCAACACGGTCATCCTGCTGACCTCGGGCACCACGGTCACCTGGGCGCACCACGCGCTGCTCGAGGGCAACCGCTCCGGGCTGATCTGGGGCCTGCTGCTGACGGTGCTGCTCGGCGTGATCTTCACGGTGCTGCAGGCGTTCGAGTACAGCCACGCGCCGTTCTCGTTCAAGGACGGGATCTATCCGTCGGTCTTCTTCATGGCGACGGGCTTCCACGGCTTCCACGTGATCGTCGGCACGATCTTCCTGGCGGTCTGCCTGGTGCGCGCGATCAAGGGCCAGTTCACGCCGGAGAAGCATTTCGGCTTCGAGGCGGCGGCCTGGTACTGGCACTTCGTCGACGTGGTGTGGCTGTTCCTCTTCGCCGTCATCTACTGGTGGTACGCGGCCGCAGTCACCATCGGCTGACGCAACGGGCGGCGGGGCGACCGATGGCGGCCGTCCCGCCCCTGCCCGCGGGGCTCCGCTGCCGCTGCCTGCGCTGCGGCGAGGGAGCGCTCCTCTCCGGCATGCGCGACATGCGCGAGGCCTGCGGGCATCGCGACTGCGACCTGCGCGCGCATGATGCCGGCGACGGGCCGGACGTCCTCGTCATCCTCCTGCTCGGCGCGCTCGTGGTCGCCGCCGCGCTGGTCGTCGAGGCCAAATTCTCGCCACCGCTCTGGATACATGCGGTGCCCTGGCCCATCTTCATCCTCGGCGGCGCGATCGCCATGCTGCGCCCCTCCAAGGCGACGCTGGTCGCGCCGCAGTTCCGCCACCGCGACCTCTGAGGCTGCCATGCAGGCGCTGCTGCGCGATTTCAGGCCCAGGCCCTGGCCGAGCGCCATCGCCGGCATCGGCGTCCTCGTCCTCCTCTGCCTCGGCACATGGCAGGTCACGCGCCTGTTCGAGAAGCGCGAGATCAACGGCCTGCGCGCCTCGCGCCTCGCCATGGCGGAGGCGCCGCTGCCAGCCGCGCTGCCGGACCCGTCGTCCTGGGAGTTCCGTCGCGTCGTCGCGACCGGCACGCTGCGCCACGAGCGCGAGCTCTACCTGCCCTGTCGCTCCCAGCGCGGCAACGAGGGCACCTGCGTGCTCGTGCCCCTGGTGCGCGAAGAGGGCCCGCCCGTCCTCGTGAACCGCGGCTGGGTCCCGCCCGCGCGCAAGGATCCCGCGCGCCGCCCGGCTGCCCAGGCCGAGGGCGAGGTCAGGCTCGCCGGCGTCCTGCGCGTGTCGACCCAGCGCACGAGGTTCATGCCGGACAACGATCCGCAGCGGAACGTCTGGTTCTCCTACGACCTGCCGGCGATGGCGGCTGCGCTCGGCGTGCCCGCGCTCGCGCCCTTCTACCTGGAGGCCGCGCTCGATCCGTCCCGGGCGGAGGGTGCGCCGCTCGGCGGGCAGACCCGCTTCCAGCTGCCCGACAACCATCTCGGCTATGCATTCACCTGGTACGCGCTCGCCATCGCGCTCGCGGTGATCTTCGTGCTGTCGCAGCGCGCGGGGAACAGGCCATGAAGCCAGCGTGCCTCGCGCGGGCCGCGGGCGCAGGGCGCCGGGGTTGAGCCTGCGCTCGACATCCTGGCTGGCGATCGACGGCGATCGCAGGCTCGGGCCCGTCGCGCGCGTCGGCTATCTCGCGGGCAACGCGCTGCGCAATGCGCTGTCCCGCGCGCCCGGCGGCCTCGCCCTCGAGCGCTTTGCCGGCGCCGCTACCCCGGCTGATGAAGCAGCGCCGTCCCCCTCGCGCCTGCTCTGCGAGCGCCACCTCGCCTCGATCGGGCTCGAGGGCTTTGCGGCCGCGGCCGGCGGCCTGCGCATGCACGAGATGGGATGCGGTTCCGGCCGCGCCGGCCGCCTCGCAAGCGCCGCGGCCGGGGCGCCGATCCGCTATCGCGGCTTCGACGTCGCGCGCCGCGCGGCCTGGGACGAGCCGATGCCGGGCGCGTCCATGGCCGTCTTCGACGGCGAGGATTTCGCCGGCACGATCGCACCCGACGACAACTTCTTCTTCTCGCAATCCGCCGCCGAGCACATCCCGGGCGACCTCGCCTATTTCGAGGCCGTTGCGAAGGCCTGCGCGCGCGCGCCGGGGCCGACGCTGCAGGTCCACTACCTGCCGGCGGCGACGTGCCTGCGCCTCTATCTCTTCCACGGCCTGCGCCAGTATCCGGCGGCCGCGCTCCGGCGCATCGCCGCGCTGCAGGCCCCGGACGCGCGCAGCGCCGCCGTGGCGCTGGGCGGACCGGCCTGCGCCGACGTCCACTGGCGCTGGATCACGCTGCCGATGATCCGGCGCCGGCCCGACAGGCGCGCCGCCGACCCGCGCGGCTACGCGCGCGAACTGGCCGCCGCGATCGCCTCCGATGCCTCCGCGCCGCCGGGCAAGGCCATGTTCTGGGCCTTCGTCGTGCGCCGCGGCCTCGACCGACATCCAGCACGGGACCACGCGACATGACGCAGGCACTTGGCGAGCTCGAACGCATCTTCCGGCGCCTCGCGCTGCTGGGCGAGGCCTCCGGCGTGCTGCAATGGGACATGGCGGCGGTGATGCCGGCGGGCGGCGCCGCGATCCGCGGCGAGCAGCTCGCCGAGCTGCGCGTGATCGCGCACGAGACGCTGACCCATCCGCGCGTCGCCGAGCTCCTCGACCGCGCGGAGCGCGACGAGGCGGCGGCGCTCGAGGGCTGGCGCCTCGCCAACCTGCGCGAGATGCGCCGCGCGTGGCGACATTCCAACGCGCTGCCGGCGGACCTCGTCGCGGCGATGTCGCGCAGCGTCTCGGAGTGCGAGATGCAGTGGCGCGAGGCGCGCAAGGCCGACGACTTCGAGGGCCTGCGGCCGAGGCTGCAGCGCGTCCTCGACCTCGTCGTCGAATCCGCGCGCATCAAGGGCGAGGCCTTCGGCGTCGCTCCCTACGACGCGCTGGTCGACGAGTACGAGCCCGGCGCCGACGCGGCGTCGATCCAGGCGACCTTCGACCAGCTCGCCGGCTTCCTGCCCGGCATGATCGAGGAGATCATCGCCCGCCAGGCGCGCGGGCCCGCGATCCTGGCGCCGCGCGGGCCATTCCCGGCCGAGCGCCAGCGCGCGCTCGCCGAGAAGCTCATGGCCGCGGTCGGCTTCGACTTCGCGCATGGCCGCCTCGACACCAGCCACCACCCGTTCTGCGGCGGCGTGCCCGAGGACGTGCGGATCACCACGCGCTGGGACGAGCAGGACTTCACGCGCGGGCTGATGGGCGTCCTGCACGAGACCGGGCACGCGATGTACGAGCGCGGCCTGCCCGCCGCGATGCGCCTGCAGCCGGCGGGCGCGGCGCGCGGCATGGCGCTGCACGAGAGCCAGTCCCTGCTGGTCGAGATGCAGGCCTGCCGCAGCCGCGAGTTCGTGTCCTTCCTCGCGCCGCTCGCCGCCGAGGCCTTCGGAGGCGCGGGCCCGGAATGGGGCGTCGACAACCTTCATCGCCTCTACACGAAGGTCTCGCGCGGGCTGATCCGCGTCGACGCGGACGAGGCGACCTATCCCTGCCACGTGATCCTGCGCTTCCGCCTCGAGCGCGCGCTGGTCGCCGGCGACATGAAGCTCGCCGACCTTCCCGGCGCCTGGAGGGCCGGCATGCGCGAGCTCGTCGGGATCGAGCCGGTGGACGACCGCGACGGCTGCCTGCAGGACATCCACTGGCCGGGCGGCGCATGGGGCTATTTCCCGACCTACACGCTGGGCGCGCTCGCGGCGGCGCAGTTCTTCGAGGCCGCGGTGGCCGCCGTGCCCGGCATCCCGGCGGCGCTGGCGCGCGGCGACTTCGCGCCGCTGATGTCCTGGGTGCGCCCGCATGTCCACGAGAAGGCCTCGACGGCCTCCACGGCCGCGATCGTCGAGGCCGCCACCGGGCGCGGGCTCGGCGTCGACGCCTTCCGCCGGCACCTGGAGCGACGCTACCTCGCGCGCTGAGCGCCCCTATGGCCCCAGGAACAGCGCCGCGCCGGGCGCGAGCGTGACGCTGGCGCGCGCGCCCACGTCGAGCAGCGCGTCGCCGCTGCGGAAGGGCGCGTCGACCGCGATCTCGTCCGCGCCCATGGCGATGCCATAGCGCACGGTCGCGCCGAGGAACTCGCGATGCACGACGACGCCGGACAGGCCGAGCGCGTCGTCGCGCACCGGGCCCAGCGCCGCGTCCTGCGGGCGGAAGACGAGCTTCGCCGAAGCCGGCACGAAGGTCCCCGCCGGCACGTCCACGCGCGCGCCGCCGCGCGTCTGGAAGACGCGCCCGCCCTCGACGAGGCCGCCTTCGAGCATGTTCGCGCTGCCGAGGAAGCCGGCGACGAAGAGGTTGGCCGGGCGCGCGTAGAGCTCGATCGGCGTGCCGACCTGCTGCACCACGCCCTCGTTCATCACGGCGATGCGGTCGCAGATCGTGTTCGCCTCCTCCTGGTCGTGGGTGACGAAGATCGTGGTGATGCCGAGGCGCTGCTGCAGGTCGCGCAGCTCGCGCCGCACCTGCACGCGCAGCTTCGCGTCGAGGTTCGACAGCGGCTCGTCCAGCAGCAGGACCTTGGGCTCGATCGCGATGGTGCGCGCGACGGCGACGCGCTGCTGCTGGCCGCCGGAGAGCTGCGAGGGCTTGCGGTCGCCGAGCGCGGCGAGGCCGACGCGCTCGAGCGCGGCGTCGACGCGGCGCTCGACCTCGGCGCGCGGCAGGCGGCGCTCCTCGAGGCCGAAGGCCACGTTGCGGCGCACGCTCATGTGCGGCCAGAGCGCGTAGGACTGGAAGACCATGCCGACGTCGCGCTTCCACGGCGGCAGCCTGCCGATGTCCCTGCCGCCGACCTCGACCGTGCCGCGATCGGCCTGGGCAAAGCCTGCTATCAGGCGCAGCAGCGTGGTCTTGCCGCAGCCCGAGGGGCCGAGGAAGGCGAAGAGTTCGCCCGGCGCGACCTCGATGCTGACGTCCCGGAGGATGCGGCTCGGGCCGTAGGACAGGTCGACGCCGCGGATGGAAATGCCCGCCGCCGTCATGCGCTGCCTCCCTTTCTCCTGTGGTCGCGCTCGGCGACGAGATGCGCCGCGAGCGTGCAGGCGGCGACCAGCAGCACCGCGATGACGCCGAGCGCCGCGCCCGGGCCGCGTCCCGCGGCCGACTGCATGAAGACGTAGAGGCCGTAGGCGAGCGGCGCGTCGGAGTTGCTCTGCACGAGCATGAGCGTCGCCGAGAGCTCGACCGCCGCGGTCGAGAAGCTGGTGACGAAGCCCGCGAGGATGCCCCCGGTCATCAGCGGCACCACCACGCGGCGCAGCGTGCGGGCCTTGTCGGCGCCGAGGTTCTCCGCCGCCTCCTCGAGCGAGGCCGAGATCTGCTGCATCGCCGCGTGGCAGGCCCGCAGCGCGTAGGGCAGGCGGCGTATGGCGAGCGCCAGCACGATCATGATCCAGAGCGTGGCGAGCGGCTGGCCGCCCGGCAGCTGCACGCCGTAGAAGCAGCGCAGGTAGCCGATGCCCAGCACGAGGCCGGGGATGGCGAGCGCCGCCATCGCCGTCCAGTCCAGCCATTCGCGCGCGACCAGCCTGGTTCGCAGCACGAGATAGGCGATCGCCGTGCCGAGCACGACGTCGATGGCGCCGGCCAGGCTCGCGTAGACGAGGGTGTTGGCGATGTAGGTCGAGCTTTCGCCGAAGACGCGCGCGTAGTGGGCCGTCGTGTAGCCGTCTGGCAGCGGCGCGAAGGACCAGACCGTGGCGAAGGACAGCAGCAGCAGGCCCAGGTGCGGCGACAGCACGAGCAGCAGGATCAGCCCGACCGCGCCCCAGGCGAGCACCGCCTCGCCGCGCGACAGCTGCCTGCGCGCGAGCCCGCCGCCGCCGCGCTGCGTCGTCGAGAAGTCGCGCCCGCGCGTCGCGAGCGCGGAGAGCCACATCGCGCCCACCGAGGCGACGACCAGCACGACCGAGATCACGTAGCCCATCGGGTCGGCGATGCCGATCGAGGTCACGCGCAGGTACGCCTGGGGCGCGAGCATGTCCTTGACGTTGAGGAGCAGCGGCGTGGCGAGGTCGTCGAACACCTTGACGAAGACGAGCGAGGCGCCGGCGAGGTAGCCGGGCATGGCCAGCGGCAGGACGATGCGGCGGAAGAGCCGCAGGCCGGAGCTGCCGAGGTTCTGCGCGGCCTCCTCCATCGCGCGGTCGATGTTGCGCAGCGAGGCCGAGAGGTTGATCAGGATGAAGGGGAAGTAGTGGAGCGACTGGACGAAGATCACTCCGTTCAGCCCCTCCATGAAGGGGACCTTGAAGCCGAGCCACTCGTCGAGCAGGAGGTTGACGCTGCCGTTGCGGCCGAAGAGCAGCTGCATCGCGACCGCGCCGACGAAGGGCGGCATGATGAGTGGCAGGAAGCCGAGCGTCTGGACCAGCGCCGCGCCGCGGAACGCGAAGCGCGTCGTGACGATGGCCAGCGGCAGCGCCAGCGCCGACGCCCAGACCACCGACATCGCCGACACGTAGACCGAGTTCCACAGCGACCGCACGAAGAGCTCGGTGCGGAAGAAGTCGGCGAAGTTGACGAGCGTGAAGGCGCCCGTCCCCTTCTCGGTGAAGGCGACGTACATCACGGTCCCGACGGGCAGGACCAGGAAGACGGCCAGGAAGGCCGCGATCAGCGCCGCGGCCGCGACCTGCCCTGGCGTCGCGCCCCTCACCGCGCGAGCTTGAGCGCTTCTTCGGCCTTCTGCCTCGCCTGCGCGTAGCGCTCCCGGCCGAAGGCGGCCCATTGCTGCTCGAGCTCGGCCTGGCGCGCGCCCTTCGTGCTGCCGCCGGCGAAGGCCGCGCGCATCTCGGGCGAGGCCGCCTGGGCGGCCGTGACCGGCATGGCGGCGACCAGGTCGCGGGCCTCGCCGGCGAGCCTGCGCGCGGCGGCGTTGTCCTTGCGCGCGAGCGCGGCGTCGACGTCGTGCAGCGCCTTCGTCACGGCCTTGAGCGCGTCGAGCTGGAAGGTGACCAGCTGGTCGAACAGCGTGTCGACCGCGGCGGTGCGGCTCTCCGACAGGTCGGCGTCGAAGGGCATGAGCTTGCCGAGCCGCGGGTCGGTGAAGGGGTTCGGGTAGTCCGCCGGCGCCTTGGCGTAGACGGCGGGGTTCACGGGCAGGCGGCGGATGCTCGGCTCGAGCAGCACCTCCTGCCCGGCGGGGGAGAGCAGGAACTCGATGAAGGCCTCGGCGCCCGCGCGGTTCGGCGCGTTGGCGACGATGGCGACGTTCGCCGGGACGATCGTGCTCACGCTCGGGTAGACGAACTTCACGGGGAAGCCCGATGCCTGGGCGGAGAAGGCGAAGAAGTCGATCACGATGCCGACGCCGACCTGGCCCGAGTTGACCGCCTCGGGCACGCCGAAGCTGCGCTCGGTGACCTGGCGGAAATTGCCGGCCATCTCCTTGATCGTGCGCCAGCCCTTGTCCCAGCCCTCGCCCTGCAGGATCGCCTCGATCGTCAGGTGCGTGGTGCCCGAGCGCGAGGGCGCGGCGATCGAGACATGGTCGTGGAAGGCCGGCTTCGCGAGGTCCTGCCACTCGCGGGGCTCGGGCAGGCGGTTGGCGCGCGCGTAGCGCTCGTTCCACATGATGCCGTAGCCAGAGGCGGCGAAGCCGAAATAGAAGCCGTCGCGGTCGTTGATCGGGTAGGCGCCCACCTTCTCGGGGATGCCGGTCGCCTTGGGCGCGTAGGCCTGGAGGAGCTTCTTGCCCTTCAGGACCTCGAAGGCGTCCGGCGCGGAGGCCCAGAACAGGTCGACCTGGTTGCCGGCGCGCGTCTCCTCGAGGAACTTCACGCCCGCGTTGGTGTTGCGGTTCTGCACCTCGAGCACGACGCCGGGGACGGCCTTCTCGAAGGCGCGCTTGACCGGGTCGGTGACGTCCTTGGCGAAGGAGGTGACCACCGTGACCTTGCCCGCCTGGGCATCGGCGCCCTGCATCGAGGCGAGAAGGCCGAGGGCGGAGATGGCTCCGGCGAGGGCGCGGCGGGTCTGCATGGGCGTCTCCCTGCTGTTCGATTTCGCGAGAAGATAGTCGATGGCGGCGCGGTGTCGATGGCTCAGGCGGTCGTCAGGCCCGCGTTCAGCTTCGGCACCTCGACTCGCACGCTGACGTCGATCGGCGAGCGGCAGGCCTGGTTGACGCGCACGTCGCCGACCGCGCTCACGAGCATGAAGGCGTCGGGCGGCGAGAGGCCGAGGCGCTCGCCCAGCAGGTCGATCATCCCGCGCACGGCCAGCTCCGAGGCCTCCTCGTAGGTCGGCGCCGAGGCCGCCTGGATGAGCAGGTCCGGCGTCTCCATCCACGGCCATTCGCGCGCCGCGCCCTTGACCACGTTGACCCTGAGATGGACGCGCGCGCCGATCTCGACGCCCGTGCCGCAGACCTCGCCGTCGCCCATGGATGCATGGACGTCGCCGACATAGAGATGCGCGCCGG
>CANMWW010000010.1 GCA_947500965.1 Alphaproteobacteria bacterium | reverse complement strand
GGGCGATGTCCGCGCGATGCGTGACCCGCAGCAGCGCCTCGGCCGCGCGGGCGATCGCGTCGGCGTCCGCGCCGGGCAGGCGCAGGCGCAGCGACGCGACGTCGCCCGCGTCGAGCATGCGCGCGAGCAGGGACGCGAACGCCGCCGGCTCGAAGGCCGGCGGCGTCACGAGGCAGATGCGGCAGGCGGGCGCGCCGCTCATGCCTTGCCGAGATAGATCTCGGTGAGCTTGCCGAGCAGCTCCAGGGCCTTGTCGCGCGGGCGCTGGAAGGTGTTGCGGCCGATGATCGAGCCGTTGCCGCCGCCCTGGTGGATGGCCTTGGCCTCGGCGCAGATGCCCTCGTCGCCCTTCGCCTCGCCGCCGGAGAAGACGACGACGCGGCGGCCGTTGAAGCAGCTCTGCACGACGTGCGCGATGCGCTTGTCGAGCGACGAGATGTCGATCTTCTGCGCCTCGTAGACCTTCTTCGCGGCGTCCTGGTAGAGCGCCTGGGCGGGCGGCTTCACCTTGATGATGTGCGCGCCGAGCAGCGCCGCCATGTGCGCCGCGTAGGCGCAGACGTCCATCGCCGTCTCGCCCTCCTTGGTGAGGTCGCCGCCGCGCGGGTAGCTCCACATGACGACGGCGAGGCCGTGGCTCTTGGCCTCCAGCGCCATCTCGCGGATCTCCTCCATCATCTCGAACTGGTCGTCGGAGCCCGGGTAGATCGTGAAGCCGATCGCCGCGCAGCCGAGGCGCAGCGCGTCCTTCACCGAGGCCGTCACCGCCTGGTCCTTGGGGCGCGCGAGCGAGTTCGAGGAGTTGACCTTGATGATCGTCGGGATCGCCCCGGCGAAGCTGTCGGCGCCGGCCTCGATCATGCCGAGCGGCGCCGCGTAGGCGTTGAGGCCGGCGTCGACCGCGAGCTGGAAATGGTAGTGCGGGTCGTATGCGTCGGGGTTCGGGGCGAAGCTGCGCGCCGGGCCGTGCTCGAAGCCCTGGTCGACCGGCAGGATGATCATGCGGCCCGTGCCGCCGAGCTTCCCGTGCATCAGGATCCGGGCGAGGTTGGCCTTCGTGCCCGGGTTGTCGCTCTCGTAGTTGTCGAGGATACGCTTGACCTTCTGGCTGATGCGCATGGCGCTCTGTCTCCCAAGGGATTCGACGCGCGTTTTCTAGGAGAAGCGGCGACGTGGCGCAACGCCCGCGCGGAGGGTCAGCCGGCGCGCGCGTCCCGCGCGAGCCATGCGCACGAGGCCGCGACGCCGAGCGTCGCCACGCCGCAGGCGCCGACGAGCATCGGCATCGTCCATCCGCGGCCGAGCAGGATGGCGCAGAGCACGGCGAGCCCTGCCATGGCCGCGGCGTTGGCGATGTTGTTGGCCGCGATGACCCTCGCGCGCGCCCCGGGCGCGCCGCGGCGCTGCAGCGAGGCGTAGAGCGGCAGCGAGAAGGCGCCGCCGGCGACCGACAGGCCGAGGAGGGCGGCGAGCAGGCTCCACTGGCCATCCGCGAGGAGCCAGAGGTCGATGGCGAAGGCCGCCATGGCGATCGCCGCCGGCGCGACGAGGCGCAGCGGGTCCTCGTCGCGCGCCATGCGGGCGGCGAGCATCGATCCCGTGCCGATGCCGATGGCGAAGGTCGCGAGCATGGCCGTCACCATCGTCTCGTCGCCCCCGGCGCCGCGCGCGAGCACGGGCAGGCCCGAGACGATCGCCGCGCCGAAGGCCCAGAACCAGGAGAGGGCGAGGATCGCGCCGAGCTGCACGCGGTCGGCAGCGGCTATCCGCAGCACGGCGATCGTGTCGGCGAAAATGCGCGGGCGCGGCGCCGCATCGGGTGCCGCCGGCGGTGCGGGCGGTATGCGCGAGGCCGCGAGCGCGCCGCCCAGCGCGGCGGCGAAGCCGATGCCGGCGATCGCCGCGACGCCGCCCGGCGCGAGCACGAGCGCGGAGCCGAGCACCGTGCCGAGCAGGATGGCGAGGAAGGTCCCGGCTTCCACGAGCGCGTTGCCGCGCACGAGCTCCTCCGGTGGCAGGTGCTGCGGCAGCAGCGCGTACTTCACCGGGCCGAAGACGGTCGAGTGGAGGCCGAGCAGGAACAGGCTCGCCAGCAGCAACGCGACGCTCTCCAGCGCCAGGCCGGCGACGCCGCCGGCGACGATCGGGATCTCCGCCAGCTTCGTCCAGCGCGCGACGCGCGCCTTGTCGATGCGGTCGGCGAGCGTGCCCGAGGCGCCAGAGAAGACGAGGAAGGGCGCGATGAAGACGGCGCCCGCGACCATCGCGAGCATGCCGGCCTCGGCCCCGGATCCCGGCGCGAGGCGCCAGGCGGCGAGCACGCCGAAGGCGCTCTTCACCAGGTTGTCGTTCAGGGCGCCGAGGAACTGCGCCGCGAAGAGGGGGGCGAAGCGGCGGGCCACGAGCATGGAGCGCGTCCCCCGGTCCATGCCCCAGCCTCCTCCTGCTCGCCCGCGCGGGGCCGTTTCGTATAGGCTCGGCGTCCCCGCGACACGGAGGCACCGATGCTTCTTCACCTCAGCACTTGGACCGAGATCGAGCGCTACCTCAAGTCCAATCGCGGCATCGTGATGCCGATCGGCTCGACCGAGCAGCACGGCCCCAACGGCCTGATCGGCACCGATGCCATCACGGCGGAGGTCGTCGCCCGCGGCATCGGCGAGGCGACGGGCGCCGTCGTGGCGCCCACGATCTCCGTCGGCATGGCCCAGCACCACCTCGCCTTCAAGGGCTCGATGGCGCTGCGCCCGACGACGCTGATCGCCGTGATCCGCGACTACGTGGAGAGCCTGGCCGTCCATGGCTTCGACCGGTTCTTCTTCGTCAACGGCCATGGCGGCAACGTCGCCACGACGACCGCCGCCTTCTCCGAGATCTACTCCGCCTCGAGCTTCGGCGCCGCCGGCAACCGGCCGCCGATCAAGTGCGTGCTGAGGAACTGGTACGACGCGCCGGGCATCCGCGCGCTGTCGAAGGAGCTCTACGGCGACCAGGAGGGCAGCCACGCCACGCCGTCCGAGGTCTCGCTGACCTGGCACGCCTATCCCGAGCGCGCGATGCCGATGAAGATGGACCCGCCAGTCGCTCCGAAGGGCACGTTCACCGACGCGGCCGACTATCGCCGCAACTTCCCGGACGGGCGCATCGGCTCCAATCCCGGCCTGTCCTCCGCCGAGCACGGCAAGAGGATCTACGAGACCGCGGTGCGCGAGCTTTCCGAGGACTACCGCAACTGGGTGGCGTCCTGACGGTCGCGCCGCGCGCTCAGCCGGGCAGCGGGTGGAGGCCGCCCGACGGATCGCGCAGGCCTTCCTCCTCCAGCCAGGACGGGCCCACCGGCACCTTGCCGTGGCCGCCCGGTATGTCGACGACGTAGGTGGGCTGCGCGAGGCCCGAGACGCGGCCGCGCAGCGCGCGCATGAGCGCCTGGCCCTCGGCGAGCGGCACGCGGAAATGCGACGTGCCCGGCGCCGGGTCGAGCTGGTGCAGGTAGTAGGGCTTGATGCGCGCCGCGAGGAAGGCGCGCATCAGCGCCTCGAGCGTGGCGGCGTCGTCGTTGACGCCGCGCAGCAGCACGGACTGGCTGAGCATCGGGATGCCGGCGCCGACGATGCGCGCGCAGGCCGCGCGCCCGGCGTCCGTGAACTCGCGCGGGTGGTTCGCGTGGAGGACGACGAAGAGCGCCTTGCGCGTGGACAGCGCCTCGACGAGGGCGGGCGTCACGCGCGCGGGATCGACGAGCGGCACGCGGCTGTGGATGCGCAGCACCTGCAGGTGCTCGATCGCGTCGAGCGCGCCCAGGATGCCGGCAAGGCGGCGCGGGCTGAGGACGAGCGGGTCGCCGCCGGACAGGATCGCCTCGCGGATCTCCGGGCGGGCGCGGATGTAGGCGAACGCCGCCTCGAGCTCGCCGCCGTCCAGCGCCTCGCCGCCCGGGCCGACCATCTCGCGCCGGAAGCAGAAGCGGCAATAGACCGGGCAGGCATGGGTCGGCTTGAGGAGCACGCGGTCCGGATAGCGATGCACCAGCCCCTTCACCGGGCTGTGCGCGGCGTCGCCGATCGGGTCGCCGAGCTCGCCCGGCGCCGCGACCAGTTCCCTCGCGTCGGGGACGAACTGGCGGAAGACCGGGCCGTCCGGTCCCTCGGCGGCGGCGAGCGCCGCCATCTCCGGCGTGAGCGCGACGGCATAGCGCCGCGCGACGGCGTCGAGCGCGTCGCGCTCGGCGGCGGGCGCGAGCCCCGCGGCGACCAGGTCGCCGGCGCCGCGCAGCGTGGCGAGGGGCGGCGCGCTCATGGTTCCGCCACCGGCAGCCAGAGCACGTCCTCGATGCGCGCGGCCCCGCAGGCGAGCATCGCGAGGCGGTCGAAGCCGAGCGCCATGCCCGCGCAGTCCGGCATGCCGTGCGCGAGCGCGGCGAGGAAGTCCTCGTCGATGGGGTAGCGCTCGCCATGGATGCGCTGCTTGAGGTCCATGTCCGCCTCGAAGCGGCGGCGCTGCTCCGCGGCGTCGACGAGCTCGGAGAAGCCGTTGGCGAGCTCCAGCCCGCAGGCATAGAGCTCGACGCGTTCCGCCACGCGCGGGTCGGCGTCGCTGGCGCGCGACAGCGCGGCCATCGAGACGGGGTAGTCGTGGAGCAGCGTCGCGCGGCCGGACCCGAGACGTGGCTCGATGCGCTCGAGGAAGACGCGGAAGAAGACGTCGTCCCACCGGTCGTCCGGCGCGCAGCGCACGCCGATGCGCGCGGCTTCCGCGGCGAGCGCGGCGGCGTCGGGTGCGTGCGGGTCGGGCGCCGTCGCGAGGAGGTCGATGCCGGCGTGCCGCAGGAACGCGTCCTGCACGCTGAGCCGCTCGGGCGTCGCGCGCGGGTCGCATTCGACGCCCGACCAGGAGAAGCGCGCCCGGCCCGTCGCGTCTGCCGCGAGCGCCAGGATCGACGCGCAATCCTCCATCAGAGCCCGATAGTCGGCGCCGCCGCGATACCATTCGAGCATCGTGAACTCGGGATGGTGCGTGGCGCTGCGCTCGCCGTTCCGGAAGACGCGCGCGAGCTGGAAGATGTCGCGCTCGCCCGCGACGATCAGCTTCTTCATCGCGAACTCGGGGGAGGTATGCAGGCGCAGCGTGGCGCCGGCGCGCGCGCCCGGCGCCTTCAGCTCGGTGGCGAAGGCCTCGAGATGCGGCTCGAGCCCCGGCGAGACCTGCAGCGCCGGCGTCTCGACCTCGACGAGGCCCTCGCGCGCGAACCAGCCGCGCAGGGCGCGCGCGATCGCCGCGCGGCCGAGGAGGGCGGGTCGCCGCGCGGCATAGCGCCCGGGCATCCAGGACGGGCTCTCAGCCATCGGCGGCCTCCGCGCGCAGCCATACGACGCATGCGGCGCGCCGGTCGCGCAGCGCGCGCAGGTCGAGGCCGAGCGGGTGCGCGTCGGCGACCTCGGCGCCGCGCTGGGCGGCGATCGCTCGCAGCTTCCGCGCGACGTCGGGTCGCCCGCGGAAGGCGACCAGGCGCACGCCCTCGCGCAGGGCCTCCATGGCATCGCCGGCGCTGTCGCCGCAGTCGAGGATCGCTGTCATGTCGACGTCTGGATACTCCGCGCGCGCCGCCTCCACCAGAGCGCGCCACCAGCCCGCGCCGGCATGGCCGGCGGCGCAGGGGGCGCTGGCGAGCAGGACGGGGCGGCCGAGCTCGCGCGCGACGCCGAGGGCGACGCGCGCCTCGGCGAGCGAGTGGATCCGGATGGCCGGGCGCATGGCCGCAAGCTAGGTCGGGACGCGGCACCGGGTCATCCTTTCGTGCATGCACAGGCGCCTCCTCGCCGCATTCCCGCCTGGAGGATGCCAGGCCTAGGGTCCGGCGATGCGCACCCTGCGAAGCGTCGCCTTCCTCGCCGTCGCCACGCTGGTCGCGGCCCTCGGCTGGCGCGGCTGGACGCAGCTGCCGGTCGAGGCGCCGGTGGCCGTGGCGTTCCGGGGCAGCGCGGTCGAGGCGGTCTACGCGACGGGCGTGGTCGAGCCGCTGGCCTGGGCGCGGGTCGGCCCGCTCGCAACCGGACGGATCGCGTCGATCCTCGCGCGCGACGGCGACGAGGTGCGCGCGGGCGAGGTGCTGGCGCGGCTCGACGACCGCGAGGCGCTGGCTCGGCTCGCCGAGCTCGAGGCGCGCGCCGCCTACTGGCGCGAGGAACTCGGGCGCCAGGCGCAGCTGGCCGACCGGGGCTACGCCTCGCGCGACGCGCGCGAGCGCGCGCAGAGCGAGTTCCTGCAGGTCGCCGCCGCGATCGCCGCCCAGCGCCAGCGCATCGGCGACCTTGCCCTCGTGGCCCCGATGGATGGCAGCGTGCTGCGGCAGGACGGCGAGGTCGGCGAGACCGTGGACGCGCGCGCGGTCCTGTTCTGGATCGGCCGGCCGCGGCCGCTGCGCGCGACGGCGGATGTCGACGAGGAGGACATCCCCCGGATCGCGGCCGGCCAGCAGGCATGGCTCCGCTCGGACGCCTTCCCCGGGCAGGCGCTGCCGGGCAGGGTCGCGGAGGTCACGCCCAAGGGCGATCCGGTGGGGAAGACCTTCCGCGTGCGCGTCACGCTGCCCGACGACACGCCTTTGCGCGTCGGCATGACGGTGGAGGTCAACGTCGTGGTGCGCGAGGCGCCCGCCGCGCTGCTCGTCCCGGCGGCGGCGCTGCGCGGGACGCGCGAGGCGCGGCACGCCTTCGTCGTCGAGGCCGGGCGCGCGCGGCGCCGTGCGCTGCGCACGGGCATAGAGGGCCGCGCCTTCGCCGAGGTGCTGGAGGGCATCGCGGAAGGCGACGCCGTGCTCGCGGATCCGCCGCCCGGCCTCGCCGACGGGGCGCGCGTCCGCGCGAGGGCACCATGAGGCTCGCCCTCGAGCTCGCGCTCGCCCAGCTGCTGCGCCGTCGACGCCAGGGCGTCGTGTCGGTCCTCGGCGTGACGCTGGGCGTGGGGTTCTTCATCGCGATGGCCGCGATGATGCAGGGCTTCCAGCGGGACTTCGTCGCGCGGGTCATCGACGTGCAGCCGCACGTGGTGGTGAAGGACGAGTTCCGCCGGCGCCCGGCGCAGGCCGCGGAGCTCGCCGCCGGGCCGCGCGCGGCCGTGGAGCTGCGCGGCGAGAAGCCCGTGGACGAGCCGCGCGGGATACGCGGAGCGCGCGCGATCGCGGCGGCGCTCGGCGACATGCCGGGCGTGGCGGTCGCGCCGAACCTCGCTGGCCAGGTCTTCCTGCGCTACGGCACGCGCGAGGTGGCGGCGACGCTGACCGGCATCGATCCCGAGGCGGAGCGGCGCGTCGGCAACCTGGAGCGCGACCTCGTCGATGGATCGCTCGACGCGCTGCACGCCGTGGCCAACGGGCTGGTGCTGGGCGAGGCGCTGGCGCGCAAGCTCGGCGCGCGCTCGGGCACGACGCTGTCGCTTGCCGGCACGCAGGGCGTCGTCCTGAAGGCGAAGGTGGTCGGCGTGTTCAGGACAGGCATCACGAGCCTCGACACGAGCGTCGCCTACGCGCTGCTCGCGAAGGCGCAGGTGGTCCTGGAGCGGCCGAACGTCGTCAACCAGCTGCGGCTGCGGCTCGTCGATCCCGAGGGGGCGCGCGACTTCGCGCTGCGCGTCGAGGAGCGCTTCGGCTACCGCTCCGAATCCTGGCAGGAGTCCAACGCCAACGTGCTCGGCATCTTCGTCATCCAGCGGGCGATCATGTACTCGACGATCGGGGCGATCCTCGTCGTCGCCGGCTTCGGCATCTTCAACGTCGTCTCGACCGTGGCGTGGGAGAAGGCGCGCGACATCGCGATCCTCAAGTCGATCGGGTTCCGCGAGCGCGACATCCTCGCGGTTTTCCTGCTGCAGGGCCTGCTGGTCGGCGTGGCCGGCATGGTGCTGGGCTGGGTGCTCGGCTTCCTGATCGTCGCGTTCATGGGCTCGCTGCGCTTCGAGATCGAGGGCTTCGTCAGGCTCCAGGGCTTCGTGCTCCATCGCACGCCGCTCCACTACGCCGCGTCGGGCGCCTTCGCGCTCGCCACGTCGGCGCTCGCCGCCTGGATCCCGGCGCGGCGCGCCGCGCGCGCGGACCCCGTCGACATCCTGCGCGGCGCGACATGAGCGACCGGGCGCCGATCGTCGCCGCGCGGGGCGTCACGCGCGTCCTCGGCGGCGCGGTGCCGGCGACGCTGGTGCGCGACGTCGACATGGAGGTCGCCGCCGGCGAGTTCGTCGCCGTGACCGGCCCGTCGGGATCCGGCAAGTCGTCGCTGCTCTACCTCCTCGGCCTGCTGGACCGCCCCACGCGGGGCCGCGTCCTGTTCGACGGCGTCGACACCGCCGGGCTCGGCGGCGACGCGCTCGCCGCCCTTCGGCTCGCGCGCATGGGCTTCGTGTTCCAGTTCCACTTCCTGCTGCCCGAGCTCGGCGTGCTCGACAACGTCGCGCTGCCGATGCGTCGCCTCGGGCGACTGGCTGCGGCAGGCGCGGAGGCGCGCGCGCTCGGGCTGCTCGCACGCCTCGGCCTCGCGGACCACGCCCGCAAGTCGCCCGACCAGCTGTCCGGCGGGCAGCGCCAGCGCGTCGCCATCGCGCGCGCGCTGGCCAACGACCCGGTCCTTATCCTTGCGGACGAGCCCACCGGGAACCTCGATAGCGCCAGCGCGCGCCTTGTCTTCGACGTCTTCGCCTCGCTGGCGGCGGAGGAGGGGCGGGCGGTGGTCGTGGTCACGCACGACGAGGAACTGGCGCGCCGCGCGACGCGCAGGCTGCGCATGGTGGACGGGGCCATCGTCCCGTCGGGCGCGCCGCCGGCCGGGACGGGCGCGGCTGGCGCATGACCGCATGCGCCAATCGGTTTGGCCACGGCGCGGGCTTGGCGTAACGTCGGTCCCGCGTCGACAACCAGATCCCGCGAGGCGAACGTGACCGAGATCTCCATCACCCGGACCGCCAATCCACGCACGCCGCCCGCCGACGACACGCTGTCCTTCGGCAACGTGTTCTCGGACCACATGTTCATGCTCGACTACGAGGAGGGGAAGGGCTGGCACAGCCCGCGCATCGTCCCCTACCAGGACTTCTCGCTCGACCCGGCGACCTGCGTGCTGCACTACGGCCAGGCGATCTTCGACGGCCTCAAGGCCTTCCGCGGCGCCGACGGGCGGATCCGCCTGTTCCGCGCCGGCGACCATGCGAAGCGCCTGAACCGCTCCGGCCAGTTCCTGTGCATGCCCGAGCTCGACGCCGCGATGGTCGAGGAATCGATCCGCGCGCTTGTCGATGTCGACCAGAACTGGGTGCCGTCCAAGCCCGGCACGTCGCTCTACATCCGCCCGACCGTGATCGCCACCGAGCGCTTCCTCGGCGTGCATCCGTCGAGGAAGTACCTCTACTACGTGATCGTCGGGCCGGTGGGCGCCTACTACAAGGAAGGCATGAACCCCGTGAAGATCATGGCGTCGGAGAAGCATGTCCGCGCCGTGAAGGGCGGGCTGGGCGCCGCCAAGACCGCGGGCAACTACGCCGCCAGCCTCTACGCCGCCGAGGAGGCCAAGAAGGCCGGCTTCACGCAGGTGCTGTGGCTCGACGGCGTCGAGCATCGCTACCTCGACGAGGTGGGCACCATGAACATCATGATGCGGATCGGGGACGAGGTCGTCACGCCGCCGCTCAATGGCGCGATCCTCGCCGGCATCACCCGGGAATCGGTCATCACGCTGCTGCGCGACTGGGGGCTCAAGGTCACCGAGCGGCCGATCGCGATCGACGAGGTCATCGCCGCGGCGAAGGCCGGGACGCTCGAGATGTGGGGCACCGGCACGGCCGCCGTGATCTCGCCGGTCGGCGAGCTCGGCTTCCGCGGCGAGCGCCACGCGATCAATGGCGGCAAGACCGGCGACCTCACGAAGCGGCTCTACGACACGATCGTGGGCATCCAGTACGGCACGGCGCCCGACCCGCATGGCTGGACCCGGCTGCTGGGCAACCGCGTCGGCGGCTGAGCGCCGCGCGCCGCTTGCGCCGCCGCAAGGCGCGGCGGCGCGCATCGTGCCGATCATCGCGCCGACCGGCGGGCGGGGCTGTCCCGCCGCCGGGCGGAGGCGTGGAGCGGCGTGAAGGTAGGGATCGTCGGCGGCGAGGCCGCGGGAGCCTGGGACGAGTTCGTCCATGGCCATCCCGGCGGCAGCTTCTTCCACCTGCATGGATGGACACGCGCGATCGAGGCCGGGCTCGGCCATCGCGCCCTGCACCTCGCCGCCTTCGCGGGCCGGCGCATCGCCGGGATCCTGCCTCTGGCGCTGCGCCGCAGCCGCCTCTTCGGCGACGCGCTCGTCTCGGCGGGATGCGCCACCGGCGGGGGCGTGGTCGCCGAGGGCGCCGACGCCGCGTCGGCGCTGGAGGCGGAGGCGATGCGCCTCGCGCGCGAACTGCGCGTCGGCCATGTCGAGTTGCGCGACCTCTCGCCGCCGCCTGCGCCGTCGCCGGGCTGGCTGGTGGTCGACGACGCGCACGCGATGTTCGAGGGACCGATCGCCGGCGACGACGATGCGATCCTGCGCGCGATCCCGCGCAAGGGCAGGCGCCACGACGTCCGGCGCAGCCTCGGCCGCGGCCTCGCCTTCGTCCCGGGTGCGCCCGTCGAGGACTTCCACCGCGTGCTCTGCGAGAGCTACCGCAACCTCGGCACGCCCGTCTTCCCGCTGCGCCACATGCAGGCGCTCGACGCCGCGCTGCCCGGCGCCTTCGAGGCGAGCGTGGTCGAGCGAGGCGGGGAGAAGCTGGCGGCGGCGTTCAGCTTCCGCTTCCGCGGCGCCATCCATCCCTTCTATGCCGGCGGCACGCGCGCGGGGCGCGAGCTCGGCGCGAGCGACTTCCTCTTCCTGCGCCTGATGGGGCGGGGCAGGGAGCTCGGCTGCACGCGCTTCGAGTTCGGGCGCAGCCGCGTCGGCACGGGCAGCCACGCCTACAAGAAGAGCTGGGGCTTCGTGCCCCGGCCGCTCGCCTATCGCTATTTCCTGGAAGGGCGCGACGCCCCGCCGCGCACCGATCCCTCGAACCCGCGCTATCGCGCGCTGGTCGCGGGCTGGCGGCTGCTGCCGCTGCCGGTCGCCAACGCGATCGGCCCGCTCGTGGCGCGGCAGCTGGCCTGAGCGGCCGGCGTGCCGCGCCGCGCGCGCGTCAGCCCAGCCGCCCCATCGCCGCCGCCGTGTCGAGCATGCGGTTGGAGAAGCCCCACTCGTTGTCGTACCAGCTCAGCACGCGCACGAGGCCGCCATCGACGACCTGGGTCTGGGTCAGGTCGAAGGTCGAGCTGGCAGGGTTGTGGTTGAAGTCGCTGGAGACGAGCTCCTCGCTGTTCGTGGCGAGGACGCCCTTCAGCCGCGCCGACGCGGCCGCCTCGCGGATCGCGGCGTTCACCTCGTCCACGCTGGCCTTCTTGCGCGGCACGAACTTGAAGTCGATCAGGCTGACATTGGCCGTCGGCACGCGGATCGCGGTGCCGTCCAGCTTGCCCTTCAGCTCCGGCAGCACGAGGCCCACGGCCTTCGCGGCGCCGGTCGAGGTCGGGATCATCGACAGCGCCGCCGCGCGGGCGCGGCGGAGGTCCTTGTGCAGCGTGTCCACCGTCGCCTGGTCGCCCGTGTAGGCGTGGATCGTGGTCATGTAGCCGCGCTCGATGCCGAAGGCGTTGTTGAGCACGTAGGCCACGGGGGCGAGGCAGTTCGTGGTGCAGGAGGCGTTGGAGACGACCTTGTGCTCGGCCTTGAGCTGGTCGTGGTTGACGCCGTAGACGACCGTTAGGTCGGCGCCGTCCGCGGGCGCGGAGACGAGCACGCGCTTCGCGCCGGCGGCGAGGTGCAGCGCGGCCTTGTCGCGCGCGGTGAAGATGCCCGTGCACTCGGCGACGATGTCGATGCCCATCGCGCCCCAGGGGAGCTTCGCGGGATCGCGCTCGGCGGTGACCTTGATGCGGCCCGCGCCGAGGTCCATCCAGTCGTCGCCGGTCGAGATGTCGGCCCGGAGCGTGCCATGCACGGAATCGTGCTTGAGCAGGTGGGCGCTGGTCTTCACCGGCCCGAGGTCGTTGATGGCGACGACCTCGACGTCCTTGCGGCCGGATTCATGCAGCGCGCGCAGCACGAGGCGGCCGATGCGGCCGAAGCCGTTGATCGCGATCCTGACGGTCATGCTAGTCCCCTTCGCTAGGGTTCAGACGAGCGCCGCGGCCGCCTCCGCGACGGCCTCGGGCGTGATCCCGAAATGGCGGTAGAGGTCGGGCGCCGGCGCCGATGCGCCGAAGCCGGACATGCCGACGAAGGCCCCGCGGGCCCCCAGGTGGCGTTCCCAGCCGAAGCCGAGCGCGGCCTCGACGGCGACCTTGGCGACGCGCGAGCCGCCGAGCACGGCGCGCTGGTAGCGCGCGCTCTGGCGCGCGAACAGCTCCCAGCTCGGCATGGACACGACGGCCGCGCGGATTCCGCGCGCGGCGAGCAGCTTGCGCGCCTCCATGGCGAGCGAGACCTCGGAGCCGGTCGCCATCAGCGTCGCCTGGCGCTCGCCGCCCTCGGCCTCCGTGAGCACGTAGGCGCCGCGCGCGCAGTGGTTCTCGGAGGCGTCGCCACCCGTGCGCAGCGCCGGCAGGTTCTGGCGGGTGAGGGCGAGCACGCTCGGCCCGTCCTGGCGCTCGAGCGCGAGCTGCCAGCATTCCAGCGTCTCCACCGCGTCGGCGGGGCGGAACACCGCGAGGTTCGGGATCGCGCGCAGCGCGGCGAGGTGCTCGACCGGCTGGTGCGTGGGCCCGTCCTCGCCGAGGCCGATCGAGTCATGCGTCATGACGAACACGACGCGCTGGCCCATCAGCGCCGCGAGGCGGATGGCTGGGCGGCAATAGTCGGTGAAGACGAGGAAGGTGCCGCCGTAGGGGACGATGCCGCCATGCAGCGCCATGCCGTTCATCGCCGCGGCCATCGCGTGCTCGCGCACGCCCCAGTACACGTAGCGCCCGCCGCGGTCGGCGACGGTCATCGGCGCCTGGACCTTGGCCTTGGTGTTGTTGGAGCCCGTCAGGTCAGCGGAGCCGCCGATCAACTCGGGAACCTGCGCCGCGAGCATGTCGAGCGCGTTCTGCGACGCGACGCGGGTGGCGATCGAGGGCTTGTCGGCGAAGAGCTTCGCCTTGAACGCCGCCACCGCCTCGGCGAGGCCGCGCGGCAGCTTGCCCGACTGCATGCGGCGGAATTCCGCGCGCTGCTCCGCCGGCATGCGCGAAAGGCGTCCGTCCCAGGACTTGCGCGCGGCGGCGCCGCGATGCCCCGCGGCGATCCAGCGCTCGAGCACGTCCACGGGGATCTCGAACGGGCCGTTGGTCCATCCCAGGCGCTCGCGCGTCGCGGCGATCTCCGCGGCGCCGAGGGGCGAGCCGTGGCAGCCCGCCGTGCCGCCCTTGGTCGGCGCGCCGTAGCCGATCGTGGTCCGGCAGGCGATCAAGGTCGGGCGGTCGCTGCGCCGCGCCGCCGCGATCGCGGCCTCGATCGCGGCCGGGTCGTGGCCGTCGACCCGCGCCGTGTTCCAGCCGCTCGCCGCGAAGCGCGCGCATTGGTCCTCCGACGTCGCCAGCGAGGTCGGCCCGTCGATCGAGATGTGGTTGTCGTCGAACAGGACGACGAGGCGGTTCAGCCGCAGGTGCCCCGCGAGCGAGATCGCCTCCTGGCTGATGCCTTCCATGAGGCAGCCATCGCCGGCGATCACGTAGGTATGGTGGTCGACCACGCCGTCGCCGAAGCGCGCGTTGAGCCAGCGTTCCGCCATCGCCATGCCGACGGCGTTGGCGAGGCCCTGGCCGAGCGGGCCGGTGGTGGTCTCGACGCCGGCCGCGTGGCCGAACTCCGGGTGCCCCGCCGTCTTCGCGCCGAGCTGCCGGAAGCGCTTGAGCTCCTCCATCGTCATGTCGGCGAAGCCGGTGAGGTGCAGCAGCGCGTAGAGCAGCATCGAGCCATGGCCCGCCGAAAGCACGAAGCGGTCGCGGTCCGGCCAGTCGGGCGCGGAAGGATCGAACTTGAGGAACTTCGTCCAGAGCACGGTGGCGACGTCCGCCATGCCCATCGGCATCCCGGGATGGCCGGACTTCGCCTTCTCGACCGCGTCCATCGCGAGCGCGCGCAGGGCATTGGCCATGCGCGCGTGCTCCGGGGATTGCCTCGTGCTGAGGGGCGAAGGTGCAGCGGCTGGTGCGCTGTCTGTGGCGGCGCTCATGGGCGGCGGAAGATGCCGACCGGTTCCCGGGTCGTCAACCTTGATTCGGGCCGCGTTTGGCGGTCTTCTGTAGCCGTTCTGGAGTTCGGTGGATGAGCGCGGTCGATGAAGCCATGAAGCGCGTCGATGCGGCGCTGGCGCGGTTGGAGAAGGCCGTCGCCGGCGAGCGCCGTGGCGCGGCCGCGCGCATCGCGGAGGACGTCGACGGCGTGCTCGAGCGCGTCGAGTCCGCGCTCGCCAAGGCGCGCCGCGCGCAATCCGGCCTCGACCGCTGACGGGGGCGTGGCCATGGCGCAGGTGACGATAGAGATCAACGGGCGCAGCCATGTCGTCGGCTGCGGCGACGGCGAGGAAGACCGCCTGCGCGCGCTGTCGAAGTACATCGACACCAAGGTGCGCGAACTCGCGGGCCAGGTCGGCGCCGTCGGCGAGGCGCGGCTGCTGCTGCTTACCTGCCTCATGCTCGCGGACGAGCTCGGCGAGGCCTACCAGGACGCCGAGGCGCGGCGCGCGGCGAGCGAGGGGATCGAGGCCTCCGCGCGCGACGCCGAGCTGCGCGCCGGCGACCTGCAGGCGCGCATCGCCGAGATCGAGGCGACGCTCGCGCGGCGCGACGACGTGATGACGCGCGACCTCGACCGCATCGCGCAGCGCCTCTCGGCCGTGGCGGAGCGGCTCGCGCCCGGAAGCTGAGGCCGCGGCGCCGCGAAGGTTGTTTAAGCGTGGCTGACGCCCTAGCTTGGGGGTCGGACGGGGCTGCGGGGTGCGTCAGGCCACTAAATCCCTGGGGCCGATACCTAACCTCTAGGGAGCTGTCCCTGCCGGGGCTGCGGTCTCGGTATCACGGCGCCCACCTGCGTTAAGCGGGCCACAGAGGATCAGAGCGCCAACGGCCATCGCG
>CANMWW010000009.1 GCA_947500965.1 Alphaproteobacteria bacterium | reverse complement strand
TCCGGCTTCGCGATCGCGATCGTGGCCGGCGCCACGCTCGGCGTCGCGATCGGGAAGTCGCGGCTCTTCGAGCGCGTGGTGTCGCCCTTCATCGTCGCCTCGCAGGTGACGCCGAAGGTCGCGCTGATGCCGCTCTTCCTGCTCTGGCTCGGCTTCGGCGTGCAGTCGAAGATCGCGATGGTCGCGCTGCTCTCGTTCTTCCCGATCATGAAGGCGACGATCCTGGGCGTGCGCTCGATCCAGCCCGACCAGCGCGCGCTCTTCGCGGTGATCCGCGCGCCGTGGTGGAAGCGCGTCGTCTCGCTCGAGGTCCCGGCCGTCATGCCCTACATGCTGACCGGCATCGAGACGGCGAGCGTGCTGGCGGTGACCGGCGCGATCGTCGGCGAGTACCTGGGCGGCAACGAGGGGCTGGGCGCGCTCGTCGTGAAGACGCTCAGCGCGCTGATGGTCGAGCACATGTTCGCGACCGTCATCGCCCTCGCCTGCCTCGGCTTCGCCTTCTACGGCGCGATCACGTCGATCCGGCGCTTCGCCGTGCCGTGGCACGAATCGTCGCAGGACGGCGACTGAGCGCGGCGCGGCTGACCGTGCCCGCGCGCCGCGCTAGAACGGGACGGCCCGCCCCTGACGGCGCGCGCCCATGACGGAGGCATCGATGTACAAGCTCTTCTATTCCCCCGGCTCCGCCGCCATCGCGCCGCATGCCGCGCTCGAGGAGACCGGCGCGCCCTTCGAGCTCGCGCGCGTCGACATGCAGGCCGGCGGGCACAAGCGGCCCGAGTACCTCGCGCTCAACCCGCATGGGCGCGTGCCGACGCTGGTCGTCGACGGCGCGCCCGTCTACGAGGCCGCCGCGATCTGCATGCTGCTGGCCGAACGCCATCCCGAGGCCGGGCTCGCCCCGCCGGCCGGCACGCGCGCGCGCGCGCTCTACCTGCAATGGCTCGTCTACCTGACGAACACGCCGCAGGAACGCTTCCTGCAGTGGTTCCATCCCGACTGGTTCCTCGACGACAAGGCCGCGGAGCCGGTTCTCAAGGCGGGCGCGGAGAAGCGCATCCACGGCATGTTCGACCGCATCGAGGCGCATCTCGCCTCCGATGGCCCGTGGCTCGCCGGCGCCTCCTTCAGCGTGGCCGACATCTACCTCGCGATGCTCGTGCGCTGGTCGCGCGGCATGGCGCGGCCGGTCTGGGACCGCCCGGCGGTGCGGCGCTGCGCCGACCTCGTCGTCGCGCGCCCGGCCTTCCAGCGCATGCTGAAGGCCGAGGGCATCGAGTGGCCATACTGAGATGCAGCCGGGGCGGCTCGCGCTGCGCGTGCCCTCGCGCGAGCTGCTGCCCGCCTATGCGCGCGCACTCGCGCGCGGCTGGTCGCCGGACAGCGCGCAGGACGTGAGCGCGGCGCAGCTGCGCGCCATCGCCGCCGATCCCGGCGCCTTCCTCGACAAGCTGCGCCGCGCGCGCGGGCGCATCAGGCTGGATGACGGCAGCCTGGTGCCGCGCCTGCCCGGCTTCGTGCGCTGGATGGACGACGGCGAGGTCTGCGGCAGCATCAACTTCCGCCACCAGCCGGGGACGGAGGAACTGCCCGCCTACTGCTCGGGCCATGTCGGCTACTCGGTGGCGCCCTGGAAGCGGCGGCGCGGCATGGCAACGGCCGCGCTCGCGCTGATGCTCGACGAGATCCGCGCCGCGGGCACCGGCCTGCGCCGCGTCCGGATCACCTGCGACGAGGACAACGACGCCTCGCGGCGCGTCATCGAGCGCAACGGCGGCGAGCGCAAGGCGGACGAGCCGCCGATGCGCCCCGGCGGGAAGACGAAGCTCGCCTTCTGGGTCGCGCTCTGACCCGCGCCCGCCCGGGCGCGGGCACGGCTCAGATGTGGATCGGCCGGCCGTCGACGGCGAGCGCGGCTTCCTTGACCGTCTCGTTCAGCGTCGGGTGCGCGTGGCAGGTGCGCGCGATGTCCTCGGCGGAGGCGCCGAACTCCATCGCCAGCGCGAGCTCCGCGATGAGGTCGCCGGCGTTCGGGCCGACGATGTGGACGCCCAGCACGCGGTCCGTCGCCTTGTCCGCGAGGATCTTCACGAAGCCGTCGGTCATGTTCATCGCGCGCGCGCGGCCGTTGGCGGTGAAGGGGAACTTGCCGACGCGGTATTCCGTGCCCGCCTGCCTGAGCTGCTCCTCGGTGGCGCCGACCGCCGCGACCTCGGGCCAGGTGTAGACCACGCCCGGGATCGCGTCGTAGTTCACGTGCGGCTTCTGGCCGGCGAGGATCTCGGCCACGGCCACGCCCTCGTCCTCGGCCTTGTGCGCGAGCATCGGCCCGGCGATGGCGTCGCCGATCGCGTAGATGCCCTTCACGCTCGTCTCGAAATGCGCCGAGGTCGCGATGCGGCCCTTGTCGTCGAGCGCGACGCCGGCCTCCTTCAGGCCGAGCCCCTCGACATGCGGGCGCCGGCCGACCGCGACGAGCACGACGTCGACCTTCAGCTCCGACTTCTCGCCGCCGGCGGCAGGCTCGAGCGACAGCGCCACGCCCGCGCCGCCGCTGTCGGCGCCGGTGACCTTGGTCGAGAGCCTGAACTCGATGCCCTGGCGCGCGAGGATGCGCTGCGTCTGCTTCGAGACCTCGCCGTCCATGCCCGGCAGGATGCGGTCGAGGAACTCGACCACGGTCACCTTCGCGCCGAGGCGCTGCCAGACAGAGGCCATCTCGAGGCCGATCACGCCGCCGCCGATCACGGCCATCGCCTTCGGCACCGCGCCGAGCTCCAGCGCGCCGGTGGAGGAGACGATCTTCTTCTCGTCGATGTCGATGCCGCGCAGCGGCGAGACCTCGGAGCCCGTGGCGATCACGATGGCGCGGGCCTCGAGCACGCGCTCGCCGACCGCGACCCTGCCCGGGCCGGCGATGCGCGCCGCGCCCTTGACCCACTCGACCTTGTTCTTGCGGAACAGGAACTCGACGCCCTTCACGTTGGCGTCCACGACCTTGTCCTTGTGCGCCATCATCGCCGCGAGGTCGAGCTCGACCTTGCCGACCTTGACGCCGAAGGCCGCGAGCCCGTGCCCGGCCTCGTGGAACTTCTCCGAGGCCTGCAGCAGCGCCTTCGAGGGGATGCACCCCACGTTGAGGCAGGTGCCGCCGAGCGTGGCGCGCTTCTCGACGCAGGCCACCTTCATGCCGAGCTGCGCCGCGCGGATCGCGCAGACATATCCGCCGGGCCCGGCGCCGATGACGACGAGGTCGAAGGAATCACCAGCCATGTTCCACCTTTCGCGATAGGGCGGGCGGCGCGCCGCGGCGCCGCCCAGCCGTCACATGTCGAGCATCAGGCGCTGCGGATCCTCGATCGCGTCCTTGATGCGCACGAGGAAGGTCACCGCCTCCTTGCCGTCGACGATGCGGTGATCGTACGAGAGCGCCAGGTACATCATCGGGCGGATCTCGATCCGGTCGCCGACCGCCACGGGCCGGTTCTGGATCTTGTGCATGCCGAGGATGCCGGACTGCGGCGGGTTGAGGATCGGCGTCGACATCAGCGAGCCGTAGATGCCGCCATTGGAGATCGTGAACGTGCCGCCGGCGAGGTCGTCGAGCGCGATCTTGCCGTCGCGGGCCTTGCGGCCATAGGCGGCGATCGCCTTCTCGATCTCGGCGAGGCCCATCGCGTCGCAGCCGCGCACGACCGGCACGACGAGGCCCTGCTCGGTGCCGACCGCGACGCCGATGTCGTAGCGGTTCTTGTAGACGATGTCGTCGCCGTCGATCTCGGCGTTGACCGCCGGGATCTCCTTCAGCGCCGCGACGCAGGCCTTCACGAAGAACGACATGAAGCCGAGCTTCACGCCGTGGCGCTTCTCGAAGGCCTCGTTGTACTTCGCGCGCAGGGCCATCACCGCGCCCATGTCCGCCTCGTTGAAGGTCGTGAGCATGGCGGCGTTGTTCTGCGCCTGCTTCAGGCGCTCGGCGATGCGCTTGCGCAGGCGGGTCATCTTGACCCGCTCCTCGCCGGCGCCGGCCTGGCGCGGCGCGGCGGGCGCGGAGGCGGCCGGCGCCGCCGCGGGGGCGGGCGAGGCGATCGCCGCCATCACGTCGGCCTTGGTGACGCGGCCGTCCTTGCCCGAGCCGGAGGCCGGGGCGACGCCGGTCTCCGCCATCATCTTGCGCGCGGCGGGGCCGGGCTCCTTCGCGGGCGCGGCGGGCGCCGGGGCCGGCGCGGGCGCGGGCTTCGCGGCGGCTGCGGCGGCCGCGGGCCTGGCGGCCGCCTTCGCGGGTGCCGCGCCCGGCGCGATCGTGCCGAGCAGCGCGCCGACATTCACGGTCGTGCCGGCCGGGGCCTTGATCTCGGCGATGGTGCCGGCCGACGGCGCGGGCACCTCGACCGTGACCTTGTCGGTCTCGAGCTCGACCAGCGGCTCGTCGGCGGCGACGGCCTCGCCCGCCTGCTTGAACCACTTGGCAACGGTTGCCTCGGTCACCGATTCGCCGAGCGTTGGCACCTTGATCTCGACCGCCATGTCCTTCGTCCTTTCAGATGTCGCGCGACGTCAGGCCTTGAGGGCCTCGTCGACGAGCTTCGCCTGTTCCTGGTTGTGGCGCTTGTAGAGGCCCGTGGCCGGCGACGCGGCCTCCGGGCGCCCGACATAGCGCGGGCGCTTCGCGGCGACGTCGATCGCCGAGAGCGCCTGCTCGATGCGGCGGTCGACGAAATGCCAGGCGCCCATGTTGTAGGGCTCCTCCTGGCACCAGACGACCTCCGCCTTGCGGTAGCGCTGGAGTTCCTTCTCCAGCGTGCGGAACGGGAAGGGATAGAGCTGCTCGACGCGCAGCAGCGCCACGTCCGTGACGCCGCGCTTCTCCCGCTCCTCGAGCAGGTCGTAGTAGACCTTGCCCGTGCAGAGCACGACGCGGCGCACCTTGGCGTCGGCGACGAGCTTGCCCGCCTCGGGCAGCACGCGGTGGAAGGTCGTGCCCGGGCCCATGTCGGCGAGCGCGGACGTCGCCAGCTTGTGGCGCAGCAGCGACTTCGGCGTCATCACGACCAGCGGCTTGCGGAACGGGCGGCGCACCTGGCGGCGCAGCGCGTGGAAGTAGTTGGCCGGGGTCGTCAGGTTGACGACCTGCCAGTTGTCCTCCGCCGAGAGCTGCAGGAAGCGCTCGGGGCGCGCGGAGGAATGCTCCGGCCCCTGCCCCTCGTAGCCATGCGGCAGCAGCATCACCAGGCCCGACATGCGCAGCCACTTCGACTCGGACGAGCAGATGAACTGGTCGATCATCACCTGCGCGCCGTTCACGAAGTCGCCGAACTGGCCCTCCCAGAGGACCAGTGCGTTCGGCTCCGCCAGCGAGTAGCCGTAGTCGAAGCCGAGCACGCCGAACTCGGAGAGCGGCGAATCGATCACCTCGAACTGCGCCTGGCCATCGCGGATGTGGTTGAGCGGCAGGTATCGCTCCTCGCCCTCCTGGTCGACGAGCACGGAATGGCGCTGCGAGAAGGTGCCGCGGCCGGAATCCTGGCCGGAGAGGCGCACCGGCGTGCCCTCGGCGAGCAGCGTCCCGAAGGCGAGCGCCTCGGCGGTCGCCCAGTCGAGGCCGCTGCCGGCCTGCAGCGCGCGCTGGCGCGCGTCGAGGACGCGGCGCAGCGTGCGGTGGATCAGATGCGTCTCGGGCACGCGCGTCAGCGCGTCGGCGACGAGCTTCAGCAGGTCGCCCGGCACGGCCGTGTCGCCGCGGCGATCCTCGCCCGAGGCGACCTCCATGCCGGTCCACTTGCCCTCGAGCCAGTCCGCCTTGTTGGGCTTGTAGGCCTTCGCGGCCTCGAACTGGACCTCGAGATGGGCCTGGAAGTCGGAGGCGACCGCGTCGGCCTCCTCGTTCGAGAGCGTGCCCTCGGAGACGAGGCGGCGCGCGTAGATCTCGCGCGTCGTCGGGTGCGCGGCGATCGCGCGGTACATCTGCGGCTGCGTGAAGCCCGGCTCGTCGGACTCGTTATGCCCGTGCCGCCGGTAGCACATCATGTCGATGATGACGTCCTTCTTGAAGCGCTGCCGGAACTCCGTCGCGATGCGCGCGACATGGACCACGGCCTCGGCGTCGTCGCCGTTCACGTGGAAGATCGGCGACATGATCATCTTGCCGACGTCGGTCGGGTAGGGCGACGAGCGCGAGTACTGCGGCGAGGTCGTGAAGCCGATCTGGTTGTTGACGATGAAGTGGATCGTGCCGCCGACGCGGTAGCCCTTGAGCTCGGAAAGCATCAGCGTCTCGCCGACCAGGCCCTGGCCGGCGAAGGCGGCGTCGCCATGCATGAGGATCGCCATCACCTCGCCCATCGCGTCCTCGCGCGAGAGCGCGGGACTGGCCTGCATGCGCTGCATCTGCTTGGCGCGCACCTTGCCGAGCACGACAGGGTTCACGGCCTCGAGGTGCGAGGGGTTGGCCTGCAGCGACAGGTGCACGACGTTGCCGTCGAACTCGCGGTCGGCGGAGGTGCCCATGTGGTACTTCACGTCGCCCGAGCCCTGCACGTCCTCGGGATTCGCGGGAATGCCCTGGAACTCGGAGAAGATCGCCGCGTAGGGCTTCGACATGAAGTTCGCAAGGACGTTGAGGCGGCCGCGATGCGGCATGCCGATGCAGACCTCGCGCAGGCCGAGCTGGCCGCCGCGCTTGAGGATCTGCTCGAGCGCCGGGATCGTCGCCTCGCCGCCCTCGAGCCCGAAGCGCTTGGTGCCCGTGTACTTCCTGTCGAGGAACTGCTCGAACTTCTCGGCGGCGGTCAGGCGCTCGAGGATCGCCTTCTTGCCCTTCGCCGTGAATTCCGTGTGGTTGCGGATCGACTCGATGCGCTCCTGGATCCAGGCCTTCTGCTCCGGATCCGACATGTGCATGAACTCGACGCCAATCGAGCCGCAATAGGTCTCGCGCAGGACCTGCATGATCTCGCGCAGCGTCGGCGTGTGGAGGCCGAGGACGCCGTCGATGAAGATCGGGCGGTCCATGTCGGCTTCTGTGAAGCCGTAGCTCGCGGGCTCGAGCTCGGGATGGCGCTCGCGCGGCTTGAGCGCCAGCGGGTCGAGGTTGGCCTCGAGGTGCCCGCGGATGCGATAGGCGCGGATGAGCATCAGCGCGCGCACGGAATCGCGCGTCGCGGACTGGACCTGCTCGGGCGTCGCGCCGGCCTTGGCGGCGGCGGGCGCGGCCGCGCCCTTCGCGCCGCGCTTCGCGGCAGGCTCGGGCTCCACGGCGCCGACGACGACGGCGCGCGGCCCGCGCGACCAGGACGGCCCGCGGATCTCGGCGCCGACGGCCGCGGCCTCCTCGGCGAGGCCGTCGAACAGCGCCTGCCAGGTGGCGTCGACCGAGCGCGGGTCGGCGAGCCACCGCTCGTGCATCTCTGCGATGTAGACGCCGTTGGCGCCGGAGAGGAAGGTCGCGAGGGTCTGGTTCATGGCACCGTTCACATCGGGCGCGGCGCGACGCCGGCCCAGGCATTCAGACCGCCTTGCGCTCGGGCGGCGGCCCTGCCCGTACCCCTTCCCTGCCGAGGCCCGCGCCCGCGCCTCCCCCGGCGCGGCCGCGGCGGCGGCCTCAGCCCTTCATCGCCTTCAGCATCGTCGAGCCGAGCGACGCCGGGGAGTCGGCGACGTGGATACCGGCCGCGCGCATAGCCTCGACCTTGAAGTCGGCGGTGTCGTTGCCGCCGGAGATCACCGCGCCGGCATGGCCCATGCGGCGGCCCGGCGGGGCGGTGCGGCCGGCGATGAAGCCGACGACGGGCTTGCGCGTGCCGGACGCCTTGAGGAACTCGGCGCCCTTCACCTCGGCGTCGCCGCCGATCTCGCCGATCATGATGATGCCCTGCGTCTCCGGGTCGGCGACGAACATCTCGAGGCAGTCGACGAAGTTCGTCCCGTTGACCGGGTCGCCGCCGATGCCGATGCACGTCGTCTGGCCGAGGCCCGCGGCGGTGGTCTGCGCCACCGCCTCGTAGGTCAGCGTTCCCGAGCGCGAGACGATGCCGATTCGGCCGCGCTGGTGGATGTGGCCCGGCATGATGCCGATCTTGCACTCGCCCGGCGTGATCACGCCGGGGCAGTTCGGCCCGACGAGGCGCGTGCCCGAGCCGCCGAGTGCGCGCTTCACGCGCACCATGTCGAGCACGGGGATGCCCTCGGTGATGCAGACGACCAGAGGAATGCCGGCGTCGATCGCCTCGAGGATCGCGTCCGCGGCGAAGGGCGGCGGGACGTAGATGACCGATGCGTCGCAGCCGGTGGCCTCGCGCGCCGCGGCGACGGTGTCGAAGACCGGGAGGTCGAGATGCCTCGAGCCGCCCTTCCCCGGCGTCACGCCGCCGACCATCTTCGTGCCGTAGGCGATCGCCTGCTCGGAGTGGAAGGTGCCCTGCGCGCCGGTGAAGCCCTGGCAGATCACCCTGGTGTTCTTGTCGACGAGGACGGCCATGGTTATGCGGCCTCCTTCACGGCCTTGACGATCTTTTCCGCCGCGTCGGCGAGGTTGTCCGCCGAGAGGATCGGCAGGCCGGACTGCTTCATGATCTTCTTGCCGAGCTCGACGTTCGTGCCCTCGAGGCGCACGACCAGCGGCACGTTCAGCGCGACCTCGCGCGCCGCGGCGACCACGCCCTCGGCGATCACGTCGCAGCGCATGATGCCGCCGAAGATGTTGACGAGGATGCCCTCGACGTTCGGGTCGGACAGGATCAGCTTGAAGGCCGCGGTGACGCGCTCCTTCGTGGCGCCGCCGCCGACGTCGAGGAAGTTCGCCGGCTCGCCGCCATAGAGCTTGATGATGTCCATCGTCGCCATGGCGAGGCCGGCGCCGTTGACCATGCAGCCGATGTTGCCGTCGAGCTTGACGTAGTTGAGCTCGTACTTGCCCGCCTCGAGCTCCATCGGGTCTTCCTCGTCGGTGTCGCGCAGCTCGGCGACGTCCTTGTGGCGGAAGAGCGCGTTGTCGTCGAAGTTCATCTTGGCATCGAGCGCGATCACGTCGCCCGAGCCGGTCACGACCAGCGGGTTGACCTCCACGACCGAGGCGTCGAGGTCGACGAAGGCCTTGTACATAGCGTCGAGGAACCTGACCGCGGTGCCCACCTGCTTGCCCGCCAGGCCGAGGCCGAAGGCGACGCGGCGCGCATGGTGGCCCTGCAGCCCGGTCACCGGGTCGATCGCGACCTTCACGATCTTCTCGGGGTGCTTCGCGGCGACCTCCTCGATCTCCATCCCGCCCTCGGTCGAGGCGACGACGGTGACGCGGCCGGTCGCGCGGTCCACGAGCATCGAGAGGTAGAGCTCGCGCTTGATGTCGCAGCCATCCTCGACGTAGAGGCGCTTGACCTCCTTGCCCCTGGGCCCGGTCTGCTTCGTCACGAGCACCTTGCCGAGCATCGCGGCGGCGTTCGCCCTGACGTCGGCGACCGACTTGACGACGCGCACGCCGCCCTTGCCGTTCGGGTCGTCGGCGAAGCGGCCCGCACCGCGGCCGCCGGCGTGGATCTGCGCCTTCACGACCCAGACGGGGCCGGGCATCTGCTGCGCCGCCTTCTCGGCCTCCTCGGCCGTGTAGGCGACGAAGCCCTTCGGCACGGCGACGCCGTAGCGCGCAAGGAGCTGCTTCGCCTGGTACTCGTGGATGTTCATGTGCGGACCTCCGGCGGCTCAGCCGCCCATGAGCTTCTTGGTGGCGTCGACCAGGCCCTTCACGGCGTTGACCGAGTGGTCGAACATCTTCTTCTCGTCGTCGGTCATGGAGATCTCGACGATCTTCTCGACGCCGCCGGCGCCGATGATCACCGGCACGCCGACATACATGCCGCTCACGCCGTACTGGCCGGAGAGGTACGCCGCGCAGGGAAGCAGGCGCTTCTTGTCGCGCAGGAAGCTCTCCGCCATCGCGATGGCCGAGGAGGCCGGCGCGTAGAAGGCCGAGCCGGTCTTCAGCAGGTTGACGATCTCGGCGCCACCGTCGCGGGTGCGCTGCACGATCTTGTCGAGGCGCTCCTGCGTGGTCCAGCCCATCTTGACGAGGTCGGGCAGCGGGATGCCGGCGACCGTCGAGTAGCGGACCAGCGGCACCATCGTGTCGCCATGGCCGCCGAGCACGAACGCGGTCACGTCCTCGACCGAGACCTTGAACTCCTCGGCGAGGAAGTGGCGGAAGCGCGCGGAGTCGAGCACGCCGGCCATGCCGACGACCCGGTTCGCCGGGAAGCCCGTGACGTCCTTCATCACGCCGACCATCGCGTCGAGCGGGTTGGTGATGACGATCACGAAGGCGTTCGGGGCATGGGCCTTGATGCCCGCGCCGACGGCCTGCATGACCTTGGTGTTGATGCCGATGAGGTCGTCGCGGCTCATGCCGGGCTTGCGCGGCACGCCGGCGGTGACGATCACGACGTCGGCGCCCGCGATGTCGGCGTAGTTCGACGTGCCCTTGCAGGACGCGTCGAAGCCCTCGACCGGCGAGGCCTCGGCGATGTCGAGCGCCTTGCCCTTGGCCACGCCCTCGGCGTCAGGGATGTCCAGCAGGATGACGTCGCCGAGTTCCTTCATGCCCGCGAGAAGGGCCAGGGTGCCGCCGATCTGACCGGCGCCGACGAGCGCGATCTTGTTCCGAGCCATGCCGAATTCCTCGTTCCCTTGAAGGCGCTTAGGATGTATCCGCCGCGCGTTGCGATGCGAAAGGCGCGGGCGTTGTAGCGCCACTGGCCGGCCCCCGCAAGCTATCCCGGGACGCCTTTCCGGGCCGTCAACGCGGCGTTGGCGGGCCTCGCGCAGCAGCCCCGCTCAGGGCGCATGGGGGGAGGCGAGGTACTCCGCGCTCTGCATCTCGTGGAGCCGCGAGGCGGTGCGCCTGAACTCGGCCGCGTGGTCGCCCGCGGCATGGAGCGCGTCGGGCGGCGCGGCGGCCGAGCAGACCAGCTTGGCGCGGTGCTCGTAGAGCGCGTCGACCAGGGTCACGAAGCGGCGCGCCTCGTTGCGCCGCTCGGCGGTCAGGACCGGGACCCCCTCGAGCACCAGCGTATGGCAAGTCCTTGCGATGGCTAGGTAATCGGCCGGGCCGAGCGGCGCCTCGCAGAGCTCGCGGAAGCTGGCGCGGCGTCGGCCGCGCGCGGCTGCGCGCAGGGTCACGCTGCGCCCCTGCACCGCGATCGCGAGCGGCTCGGCGCCGGCCCCCTCCGTCAACTCGGCGAAGGCGCGGTCGAGGGCGGCGGCGGCGGCCGGCCCGAGCGGGCTGTGATAGACCGCCATGCCCCTGATGCGGTCGCGGCGATAGTCGGCCGGGCCGTCCAGCGCCACCTCCTCGAGCCGCGCGCGCAGCAGCGCGATGGCGGGCAGGAAGCGGTCGCGCTGCAGGCCGCCGGCATAGAGGTCCTGCAGCGGCGTGTTGGAGGTCGCGACCACGGTCGCGCCGGCGTCGAAAAGGCCCTGGAAGAGCCGGCCCAGGATCATCGCGTCGGCGATGTTGGTGACCTGGAACTCGTCGAAGCACAGCAGCCGGGCCTCGGCCGCGATCTCGCGCGCGACCGGCCCGATCGGGTCGGCCTCGGCGCGCGCCTGGCGCCGCCGGTGCAGCCGGTCGTGGATCTCCAGCATGAAGGCGTGGAAGTGGACCCGGCGCCTGTCCGCCACCGGCGCCGCAGCGAAGAACAGGTCCATGAGCATGGACTTGCCGCGCCCGACCGGCCCGTGGATGTAGAGCCCCTGCAGCCCCGGCGCCGATGCCGGCGCGGCCTGCCGGGCGCCGAACCCGAGCCGGGAGAGCCATCCTCCAGCGCCCCCCTTCTCCGGGGCGGCGGCGAGGCCCGCCGCGACATGGTCGAGCCGCTCGGCGACGGCTTCCTGCGCCGCATCAGGGCGAACGCGCCCGGCTGCGACGGCTTCGCGCAGGAGGACGGTCGGCAGGGCGGCGCGCGCCTGCTGGGCGGTCATGGTTCTAGGCTGGAAGGCTGGGCGCCGGACCGGTCGAGGGGGGTCGCGGCGGGGACGCTGGCGTCAGGCCGCCTTCTCGACGTCCGGGTCGTCGGCGTCGACCGCCTCGACCTCTTCCTCCTCCGCCTCGGGGACGGTGTCGTCCTCCTCCTCCGCGGCATCCTCCGCGTCCGGCGCCGGCGCGGCGGCGGCGGCGGCGGCGGGGGCGGCCGGGCGGTTGCCCTGGTTGCGGAACAGGGCGTCGTTGAGGCGGTTGCGCAGCGTCGGCGCCGGGAAGGCGCGGATCTCGGGGTTCAGCTTCTCCAGGACCTTCTCGCCCTGCGGGGTGATGCTGCCGCTGTCGATGGTCCCGGTTGCCCAGCCCTCGACCAGGCAGCGCTTGAACGCGGCCTTGATGTGGTCCGGCGAGGCGGAGAAGGAGACGGCGGCACCGCCATGGCGCTTGAGCGCCGTCAGGACCTTGGTCTCGAACGAGCCGGGGGCACGCGATCCGGGCGGGCGCGGCGCCGGAGCCGGCTTGGCGGGCTTCGCGGCGGCGGCGGGCGGCGGAGGGGCGACGACGGCCTTCGCGGGCGCGGGAGCCGGCTTCGCGGGGGCGGCAGGCTTCGCCGGCGCCGACGCCCTGGCCGGCGCGGCCGGCTTCGCGGGGGCGGCGGCCTTGGCGGGCGCGGCGACCTTGGCGGGGGCGGCGGCCTTGGCCGGAGCGGCAGCCTTGGCGGGCGCCCTGGATTGGGAAGATGCCTTGGGCGCCGGCTGCTTCGCCGGGGCGGCAGGCTTCGCCTTGGCGACCGGTTTCGCGGCAGCCTTCTTCGGCTTCGCGACGACGGCCGCCTTGGCGGCGGGCTTCGAGGGCTTGGCGGACTTCTTGTTCGACGCGCGCTTTGCAGCAGCCATGGCCGAGATCCATTCACCCTGTGGATAAACAGGGGCCCTATATGAAGCAAAGCGGTCGCTGCGTCAGCCTCAATCGCATGGCACCAGCGCCGCCCTCGTCGCTAGAATGCCGAAAACGGCACCCGGGTTCCCCGCGCGGACCGGGCCACCGACACCCGCCAGGAGCCGACCATGCTCTACAAGCTTCTGAAGAAGCTCGAGATTCCCCGTCCCGAGGACGCGCTGCCGGGCCGCACCGCCCGGATGCCGGTACCGCCGGCCCATTTCGTCCTCGGCACCAGCCTGGCCCCGCCCTTTCCCGCGGGGATCGAGCAGGCGATGTTCGGGCTCGGCTGCTTCTGGGGGGCCGAGCGCAAGTTCTGGCAGCTGCCGGGCGTGCATTCGACTGCCGTGGGCTATGCCGCGGGCCATACGCCCAACCCGACCTACGAGGAGGTCTGCTCCGGCATGACCGGGCACAACGAGGTCGTCCTCGTCGCCTTCGACCCGGCGCGGGTCGGCTATCGCGACCTGCTGCGCGTCTTCTGGGAGAGCCACGACCCGACCCAGGGCATGCGGCAGGGCAACGACGTCGGGACCCAGTACCGGTCGGGCATCTACACCTTCTCGCAGGAGCAGGCGCTCGCCGCGACCGAGACGCGCGACGCCTACGCAGCCGCGCTCGCCGCCCACGGCTTCGGCCCGGTCACGACCGAGATCCTGCCCGCGCCGGCCTTCCACCACGCCGAGCCCTACCACCAGCAATACCTGGCGAAGAACCCCGGGGGCTATTGCGGCCTCGGCGGCACGGGCGTCGCCTGCCCGGCCGGCCTCGCGCTCGACGCGCGCTGAAGGCGGGCGGGCGGGACGAGGCCGCCCCGCCGCGCCTCACTTCGGCTGCGCGTTGACGTCCTTCTCCCAGCGCTCGATCAGCCGCCTGCGCTCCGCGGACGAGCCGTACTTCGCGAAGTCGTAGTCGATCAGCTTCATCTCCGAGAGCTTCGGCGCCTGGGGCGGCACGACCGCGCCGGGATGCGAGGGCGTCTGGTAGGACTTGGCCCGCGCGGCCAGGCCCTGCGCCTCGGGCGTCAGCGCGAACTCGTACCAGCGCTTCGCCGCCTCCATGTTGCGCGCGCCCTTCACGATCGACATCGAGCCGATCTCGTAGCCTGTGCCCTCGCAGGGGCTGACCACCTTCACGGGGAAGCCCTCGATCGCCTCGGCCACGGCGTCGTGCAGGAACATGATGCCGAACAGCGTCTCGCCGCGCGCCGTGTTGCGCGCCGGCGCCGGGCCCGAGCGCGTGTACTGGCTGACATTGCGGTGCAGGCGCCTGAGGTAGTCGAAGCCGCCCTCCTCGCCGAAGAGCTGCACGAAGGTCGCGACGGCCGTGTAGGCGGTGCCCGACGAGGCGGGGTTCGACATCTGCACCTCGTCGCGCAGCGCGAGATCGAGCAGGTCCTTCCAGCAGCGCGGCTCGGGCAGGCGCTTGCGCGCGAGCAGCTCGGAGTTGAAGGCGATGCCGAGCGCGCCGGCATAGATGCCGACGGTGCGGTACTGCGACTGCTCGGCCTGGCGCCGCGCCCAGGGCAGAAGCGCCTCGAGGCTGGGCGAGCGATAGGCCTCGGTCAGGCCGAGCTCCGCCGCCTGCAGGTGCGGGTCGCCGGTGCCGCCCCACCAAACGTCGCCGCGCGGGTTCGCGGACTCGGCGCGCAGCTGGGCCAGGGTCTCGCCCGAGCCCTTCTGCGAGATGTTGGTGCGGATGCCGGTCTTCTTCTCGAACTCGACGGCCATCAGCTGGCACCAGTCGGCGAGGACCGAGCAGTAGACGGTGAGCTGCGACTGGGCGCGCGCCGGCTGGGCAGCCACGCAGGAGATCGCCAGCGCGAGCGCGCCGGCAGCGACGAGACGCATGCCATCTTCCCGTAACGAAAACGTCACGCGAGCCTATCGCGTCGCGCGCCGGCAGGGAAAGCGTCAGCCCGCCTCGACCAGGCGACGCAGCTTGGCGACCGCGCTGCCCGGCGTCGTCAGCACGCGCCGGCCGGGAAGCGCGGGCACGAGCGCCGCGGCGCGTGCCATCGAGAACTGCGCGAGCAGCACGGCGTCGGCCGAGGCGAAGGCGGCGGCCGCCTCGGCGACGAGCGCGTCGTGCCGGGCGGCGTCGCCACCCTGGAGCGCGGCGAGCGCGCCGTCGACGACGCGGGTCATGATCGTCGGCACGACGCCGCGCGCGCGCGCCATCGTCTCGAGTTCATGGGTCATCGACGGGATCGTCGACGGAAAGGTCGCGAGGAGCGCGATGCGCCTGCCGGCCTCGAGCGCCTCCTCGAGGCCCGCCTCGTTGGGCTTGAGCACGGGCAGCCGCAGGTCGGCCTTCACGGCCTCGATCGCGCTGCCGAAGGCCGAGCAGGTGAAGAGGATGCCGTCCGCGCCGGTCGAGCGCGCGTAGCGGCCCAGCGTCACGAAGCGCTCGACGATCGATTCCTCGATCACGCCATGGCGCGCGGCGAGGTCGGCCGACAGCGAATCGTCGAGCAGGTTCGCCACCGTGGCGGCGGGCCAGCCCGCCGCCATCGCGGCCATCGCCGGCGCGACCGACTCGCGCAGGGCGTGGATCAGGACGATTCGCGGCCCGGCCATGGCGCTGGTCGCGCGCGCCTCAGCGGCGCGCCACCATCAGCTTCTTGATCTCGGCGATCGCCTTCGCCGGGTTGAGGCCCTTCGGGCAGGTCTTGGTGCAGTTCAT
>CANMWW010000008.1 GCA_947500965.1 Alphaproteobacteria bacterium | reverse complement strand
GTGCGGCAGTGATGGAAATCTCCCCGGGCGCGCCGTTTCCGAGGAGGTGCAGCAGCTCGAGCGATCCATGCGCGAGCGCGCGCGCGATCGCCGGGATCGGATCCGCGTCGCCTTCGAGCAGGCGCACCTCGACGATGGGATTCAGGCAATCCAGCAGCGCGCCGAGCCCGGGCAGTTCGCGCGATGCCAGGAGGATCTCTCGCGGCCCCGGAAGCTTTCTGATGTCCCCACCCATGGCGACGATGTCCCATCCGCCGCAGACGGGGGGGAGCGCCGATTGGTCCGCCTCGGAGCGGCGCGCGGGTTCAGGCCGGTGGCGACGGGAGAAGGCTTCGTGGTCGCGCTGGCGCCGCGCCTGTCGGTGCCGCGGGCGTTTCCGCCGCCGCGGCTACTGGCGTGACGACTTCGGGGAAGAGGCGGCGAGGCGACCGGGATTCCGCCTGCCGAGACGCGGACGCGGCGGCCTGCTCCGGTGCGCTCTCTGGCGAGATCGCCGCGATAGCCTGCTCGACCATGGTCTTGCCAGTCGCCTCCTCGACCACGCTGTCGGCTATGGCCGCGGCGAGGCCGATGGGGCCGGCAAGCAGCGTCGCGACGAAGATGCGGACCGCCGGTATGGGGCGTTCGCCCGTCGCCGCGGAATGGATCCCACCGATCACGGGAACGTGCATGAGGGGGTTCAGCGAGGACACGAGCGACTGGAAGTCGAGGCGTGGCGCATGCGGGCGCTGCGCACGCGTCACTGCCGACGGCGACGCATCGGTTATCGAAGTCGGCAACGCCACGCCCCAGCCTCCGCCCTGCAGGAATTCCCCGCGTCGATGCGGGGCAGGCGTGTTCATGCAATCGACGTGCCGGTGTCCATGCCAACAACTTGCAGGTCAGCGGGGGGGAGCCGCCTTGCGCAACTCGATCTCCCGGACCGCGCCGGCCGGGTCCAGGACGAGGAATTCGGCGTCCCGGGCCTGCTCCGGCTCGAGCTTGTCGACATCCGGCGGGAAGCAGCGGCGAAAGGCCGTCACGCCTTCCTCCGCGCGGCCCTCGACGCAGATCTCGGGCATGGCGAGCGACAATGCCGTCGGATTGGCTACGCGGTAGCCGACATGAACGGCCCCGCCCTCGGCGACCCTCCATCCCGTTATCGCCGCGGATATCTCCGAGGGCTTCACGCCAGCCCCGAGCGCCACGAAGACGCCGCGGGTGGACGGCATCCAGACGGCCAGGTGGTGTCGCGCGGCGAATGCGCCGCTGCCGATCCCTCCCAGCACTGCAGCCACCAGCGAAAGCGCGATCGCGAGGCGGGCGAGCCGGCGCAGGTCGATGCCGCGGCGTCGACGAGACGGCCCGACCTCCTCGGCTGGAGCGATCACAGGCTCGGGCTGCGCTTCCGTCGCCTCCTTCGGGACGGCGTCCGGCATCACGCGCCAGATCGCGGCACAGCGGCCACATGACAGCAGCCGCCCTCCTGGGGGAAACGGAATTCCCGCTGGCAGCGCGATCGCGGCGGCGCACTCCGGGCAGGCAAAGGAGGGCAAGCGCGCGGTCCCCCCGGTCAGCGCAGCGCGCGCAGGCCGTCGACGAACGCGTCGGCCTGTTCGCGCGCGGCGCGCGAGTCCCTCCGGTAGCTCGTCACGGCGCCGAGCGTGCGGTCGCGCAGCATGTGGAACTCGAAGCGGATGTCGTAGACCACGCCGTTGGTCGAGCGCTCTCCAGAGACTCTCACGAAGAGCCTGTCCTGCGCGGGAAGGTACACGTAGGTCTGGTTGAAGATGCCGAGTGCACGCGTGTAGCGGAACAGGCGCTCCAGGGTCGGCCGCTCCTCCGGGAAGCCTTCGCGCGGCGCGGCGAGCCGCCAGCAGTTGAACCTCAGCAGGAAGCGCTCGCCCTCCTGCTGGAGGGCCCCCGTGAGGACGGCCGACGCGCCGAAGGGATCGGGTTCGTCCAGCTTGAAATGCCTGACCGCGCCCGGGAACTCGACGCGCCGGTCGCAGATCCGGACCTGTTCGGCGCTCACTGGCGCCGCACCCGCGACGGCCATGGCGATCGTCGAGGCGATCGCCAGGCATTGCAGGCGCGTCGCCTTCATTTCGGGGCGTTCGAGCGCCGCAGGGCCTCGATCTCCGCGGCCGTCAGGTCCCTTCTCTCGCCCTGGTACTCCCATGCGTCGGCCGTAGGGAAGCGCCGCCGCGCCGCCGCCACCGCCTCGTCGGGATGCGCGGCCGGGAACCAGTTGTCGATGTGGGTGGATGTACGCCGCCGGAAGATCGAGCGGACGCGGTACTCGCTGAACTGGACCGAGGACCCGCCGTCCTCGCGCTTTCCCGGTCGCGCGGGTTCGCCGCCGCCGAGGGTGGACCGCAACCAGCCAAGCACCGTTCAGCCCTCCAGCAGGATGGCGAGCATGTCGCGCATCGAGACGATACCGATCGGCACGCGGCCTTCCCCGAAGACGACCGCGTGGCGGAACCCGCGCACGAGCATCTCCCGGGCGACATGGCGCGCGCCCTCGTCCAGCGACACGCCCCAGGGGTCTCGGGTCATCGCCGTGGCGACCACCTGGTCCCTGTCGACCTGTGCGCCCGTCCCGGCCATGCGAAGGAGGTCGCGCTCCGTGAAGATGCCCGACAGCATTCCATCGTTGCGAAGCACGAGCACGGCGCCGATATTCGAGCGCGCCATGATCTCCGCGACGTCCCCGACGCTGTCTTCCTCTAGGACGCAGACAAGCCCGTCCTTCCGCACCAGCCCCGGCCAGGAGCCGATGCGCATGCCGTCCCCCGTCTTCGCGTCACGCGTCGCCGTCATGTTCATCGCATCCTCCCTGGCCTCGGGCGGCGCCATGGCCGCCGACCCCGTCGCCGCGCCTGTCCCATCCGCGGGCACGCTTGCCGCGATCGACCTCGGTCGTTTCGCCGTCACGTGCCCGGGAGTCGTGCCGGCCGCCGGAGCAGTGCCGCTTGCCTACAGCTTCCGCGCGACGCTCCTCTCGGACTCGGCGGAAGCCGACGTGGTGCGCTCCGGCCTTCCCGGTTTCCGCGACGCGGTGATCGTGGTGTCGCATGGCTATTGTGGCTTCCTCGCGCGGAACGGACGTCGCGCCAGCCCGGAGGAACTCGCACGCCTGATCGAGGCCAGGGCGTCCGCGACCGAGGGTTCGCCTCGCGTCACGGTGACCCTGCCGGATTTTGTCGAGAAGCATCTCGAATCTCGTTGAGTTCCTCGCGCGCGTCCTCGGCGGCCTGCGCGATGGCGGCGATCATGCCGTCGTGGGATGTCCGGGCCGACGCCGCGCGGCGGACCTCGGAGACCAGCCGCCAGAACGCGTTGCGGGTCGCGACGACGTCCCTGTCGCCCGCGGGTCCCGGCACCAGCGCATGGCCGGCGGCGCGTTCCGCGGCCTCGGCCGCCGCTGCCGCCCGTGCCACGCGCACCGCCGCAGGTCGATCGAGGCGCAGCGCCTCCCCGATCTCCTCCACGAGCCGCAGCGTGCCTGCCCGGGTGGTCATGCGCGCTGGGTAAGCCAGCCCCGTATGACGGAGGCGGCTTCCTCGGGATGCTTGTCCACGATCTCGGTGATCCGCTTGAGGGCCGAGGACTGCACCTGGCCCTCGATCTTGTCGATGTCGATCATCTCGGCCATCGCCTCCGCTCGCTGGGCCTGCAGCGCCTGCATCTCGGATTCGATCTCTGCCTTCATGCGGGCGACTTCGTCGACTTCCTCGGTCGGGACCAGCGCCCCGCCGCCGCCCTCGATGGCGAGCGCCGCGGTGTCCTGTGCCGGTTCCTCGAACATCTTGGCGACGATCGGCCGGACCACGAAGAGCACGACGAGGGCCACGACGACACCGAGGATCGCGACCTGCGAGATGAGCTTGATGTCCTCCTTGGTGAAGTCGAACATCCCGGGATGCCGGATGTCCGGAAGTTCGACCGGGCTGAAGGGAAGGTTCACGACCTCCACGCTGTCGCCACGCTCCTGGCTGAAGCCCACGGCGGATCTCACGAGCCGCTCGATGGCCTTCATCTCTTCCTCGCTGCGCGGCTTCCATGCCTGCGCGCCAGAGGCGTCGGCCTGACGCACGCCGTCCACGAGCACCGCGACCGACACGCGACGGATGGAGCCGGGATCGATGCTCTCGCGGACCTGGGTGCGAGAGACCTCGAAGTTCGTCGTCTCCTCGGTCCTGCGCTGGTTCTCGCTGCCTCGGGTGCCCTGTCCCTGTCCCTGTCCCTGCTGCTCGGGTGGGATGTTCCGCGCGACCGACGAGTCCTGCTCGCCGCGCTGCTCCGACTTCGTCGAAGCTTCCTCGACGGTCTGGACGGAACGCTCGACGCGGCCCTTCGGGTCGAAGGCCTCGGTCGTCCGCACGACCGCCGCGTAGGTCACGTCCACGTTGACGTCGGCCCGCACCCTGCCGATGCCGACATGCTGCTCGACGAGGCGCTCCACGGCCGCCCGCAGCCGGCGCTCGTGCTCCAGCTTGTGCTCGAGGACGGCCGTGGCCTGCCCCGCCGCACTCTCGCCGTCGCCGCGCGCCAGCAGGTTGCCCTGCGTGTCGACGATCGAGACCCGGCCGGGCGACAGGTTCTTGACGGCCGAGGCGACGAGGTGCCGGATCGACTCCACGCGCTGGCGCGCGGAGTCCATGTTCGCCCTGAACTGGACGACGACGGAGGCACGCGTGTCCGGCGCCTGCTGGGAGAACAGCTCGCGCGTCGGGATGACGAGGTGGACCCGCGCGCTCTCGACGCCGGCTATCGAGGCGATGGTGCGCGCCAGTTCGCCCTCGAGCGCGCGGATCTGGTTGATCTGGAACAGGTTCGTCGTGGTCGACAGCGGGTCGATGCGATCGAACACCTCGTAGCCGAGCGAACCCTTGCTGGGCAGGCGCTTCTCGGCGGCCATGATTCGAAGCTGCGCGACGCGTGAGCGCTCGACCAGCACGGTCTGCCCGCCATCCGCCATCTGGTACTTCTCGCGCGCCTGGTCGAGGTGGCGGGCGAGGGCGGCGCTGTCCTCGGGGGCCAGCTTGGAGAACAGCGGGACGAAGTCCGGCGCCATGAGGTGGACGGTCGAGGCGGCCACGGCGACGACTATGGCTGCCAGCGACGCCACCAGCCCCACGAGGCGGAGCGGGCCCAGCTTGCGCAGCGCGTCGATCAGGCGCCCCGCCGGCCCCCCGTCGAGACGCTCGACGACCTCTGGCGGGGATGCGGCAGCTATCGCGGTTTCGGCCAACGTCGTTCTCCGGGAAATCTGCGTTCAGGCTGGCGCGACCGACGGGCAGCGCCGGGGGGGGACTCATGCCCAACCTCACCGCGGCCGGCCGAAGTTCTGGTCCGAATCCGAGCGAACCAGCCGCCTACTCGATCAGTTCGTTCGCCTCGCCTTCCTCCGGCACCTCGATCACGCCTCGCGCGATCAGGTCCTTTGTGGTGGCGATGATCCGCTGCTGGGCCTCGTCGACGTCCTTCACCCGGACCGGTCCCATCGACGCCATCTCGTCCTGAAGCAGCTTCGAGGCGCGCTCGGACATGTTCGAGAAGAAGAGCTTTCGCAGTTCCTCGGAAGCGCCCTTGAGCGCGATCGCGAGGGCGTCCTTGTCGACTTCCCGCAGGATCGCCTGGACGTCCGTGCCGTTGAGCTTCAGCAGGTCGTCGAAGGTGAACATGAAGCTGCGGATCTTCTCCGCGTCGCCTGGCGCCTGGTCGTCGAGGAAGCCCATGAGCCGGTTCAGGTTGGCGCGGTCCAGGGCGTTGAAGATCTCCGCCAGGTTCTCCGACGGATTGCGCTTCTGCGAACGGCCCAGGTTCGCCATGAACTCCGTCCGCAGCGTGCGCTCGACGTCCTCGAGGACCTCCTTCTGCACGTGCTCCATCTTCAGCATGCGCAGCACGACGTCGCGGGACATCTGGTCGGGCAGCAGCGCGATGACGCGCGCGGCCTGCTCCGCCTTGATGCGCGACATCACCACGGCGACGGTCTGCGGGTATTCGTTGCGCAGGTAGTTGGCCAGCACCGTGTCGTTCACGTTGCCGAGCTTGTCCCACATCGTGCGGCCCGCGGGGCCGGTGATGTCGTCCATGATCGACTGGACCCGATCCGGGTCCATGATGCTCGCGAGCAGCCGCTGGGTCGCCTCGACGTTGCCGATCACCGACCCGCCCGAGGACATCTGGTTGGCGAACTCGACGAAGAGGCGCTCGACGACCTTCGCGTTGACGCTGCCGAGCGACGACATGGCCTGCGACAACTCGCGGATCTCGTCGTCGTCCAGGAACGTGAAGACCTTCGCCGCGTAGTCCTGCCCCAGCGCGAGCAGCATGATCGCGGCCTTCGACGGGCCGCTGAGCGACCGGAAATCGTCCTTCACCGCCATCTGGATGCCCTGCGCCTGAGTTGCGCCTGCCGCTCGAGGAACGTCTCGAGGCCCTCGCACTCGGCCCGCACGAGGCGGGCCTCGTCCTCGGCGAGCGCCCTGTCGCCTGCAGCCTGCTCCGCGTCCGCCGCCAGCCGCTCCACTTCCGTGGCCAGCGCGTCGAGCCTGGCGAAGAGGAGCGGGGGCGAGGGGCAGGCGCCTGGCCGTGGCAGTTCGTCCGCCTGCGCCGATACGGCGGCGCGCGCGACGTCCACGGCGCGTGCGCGCGCGTCGGCCTCGCCCATCCTGCCCTGCAGCCTCTCGAGGTCGAGGCGCCGCAGCTTCAGGACCCGTGCGAGCGTCCTATCGCGGGCCGTCGTCATGGCGGACTGGCTCCATTGCGGGCTGCGTTCCCTGGATTGGCTTACTCGGCCCCGACTTCATCCAGAATCGCCCGCAGCGCGCGGACATCCCCCTCCAGATCGGACCGATCGGCGGCGTCCTGGAGGAGCATGGCCTCGAGGCGGTCGTGGAACTCGATCGCCCGGTCGGTGCGCTGGTCGGTGCCGCGCTTGTAGAGGCCAAGGCGCAGGAGGTCCTCCACCTCGCGATAGGCGGACTCGAGCGCGACGGCGCGCCGCAGCGCCTCCCTGTGCTCGGCGACCTGGACCTGAGGCGCCGCGCGCGACACCGACCTGACGACGTCGATGGCCGGATAGCGCCCGCCATCCGCGATGCGCCGGTCCAGCAGGACATGCCCGTCGAGGAAGCCGCGTACCGCGTCGCTGACGGGCTCGTTCATGTCGTCGCCCTCGACGAGGACGGTGATGAAGGCCGTTATGCCGCTTGTCCCGTCGAGCGGGCCGAGCCGCTCGAGCAGCCTCGGCATCTGGGCGAAGACGCTTGCGGGGTAGCCACCGATGCCGGTCGGCTCGGCGGCGGCCACGCCGATCTCGCGCAGCGCCGCGGCGAAGCGCGTGACGCTGTCCATGAGGAAGAGCACGCGCCGCCCCGTGTCGCGGAAGTACTCGGCGGCGGTCACGGCGAGGAAGGACGCGCGCCGGCGCAGGACGGCGGGCTCGTCGGAGGTCGACACGAAGACAGCGGCCCGCGCCCGCTGCTCGGGGGAGAGGTAGCGCAGCACGAAGTCCGCGAGTTCCTTGCCGCGCTCGCCGATCAGCGCGATCACGACCGCGTCGAAGCGAGCGTGGGAGGCGAGCATGCCGAGCAGCGTGGTCTTGCCCACGCCGGATCCGGCGAAGATCCCGAGGCGCTGCCCGAGGCCGCATGTCAGGAAGGCGTTCATCGCGACGACGCCGATGTCGACCGGCTCGGTCGTGAGCCCGCGGGCCGCGGCCGGCGGGGGAGGGCGCCGCAGGGGGTAGTCGCGGCTGCCGTCGACCGCCGGGCCACCGATCAGGCATCGACCCATTCCGTCGAAGACGCAGCCGAGCCAGGAATCGTCCGGGCGCGCGACGGCGCTCGCCGGCGACAGCCGGGCCTCGCATCCCGGCCCGAGCGCGGAGATCTCGCCGAAGGGAAGCGCGATTGCGTCCGGTCCATCGAAGGCGACGATCTCGGCCGCGATCTCGCTTCCGTCGCGTGCGCGCAGGTGGACGACGTCCCCTATCGCGCCATCCTCGGCCAGGCCGCAGAGCGCGATGCGCTGGTCGCTGATCGCGCGGACGCGGCCGACGATCTCCGCCACGCGCGCGCCGGCGAGCGCCTCGAGCAGGTGGCGATGCGCGGGCAGCTGGGGGGGGGCAAAAAACTTGGCGTCTGCGGCTGGCATGCTTGTTGCGAAGGACATGGCGGATCAGCCGCAAAGGAACCGCGCGCCGCCATGGAGTCCACCAGTTTCCTCGCCTTATCGAAGCAAGTTGCGCTCGAGATGCGGCTGGCGAACATCGCGAACAACCTCGCGAACGCCAGCACGCCCGGCTACCGGCGCAACGAGATGGCCTTCGAGGGGTTCCTCAGCCGGCAGCATGCCTCGGCGCCGATCCTTTACCCCGTCGAGCGTGGCGTGCGCGTCGATCTCGGCGAGGGGCCGGCGATCGCGACCGGCAACCAGCTCGACCTCTCGATCACCGGCAACGACCGCGCGTTCTTCGTCGTTGCGCGCGGGAACGAGACCTTCCTGACGAGGGCCGGCACGTTCCAGCTCGACGAGAGCGGCCAGATCGCGACGCCCTCGGGGGACCTCGTGCTGGGAGCCTCGGGCCAGCCGATCGTCATGCCGGGCCGCTCGGCGACGATCACGATCACCGGAAACGGGGCGATCTACGAGGGCGACGACCTCGTCGGTGAGCTCCAGCTCGTGGACGTCGTCCCCGGCGCGACGCTCGACACGCGCGGCGACAGCCGGTTCAGCGCTTCCGCGACGCGGCCCGCCGAGGGATACGCGATCAAGCAGGGCGTCGTGGAGCAGTCGAACGTGCAGTCGATCATCGAGCTCACGAAGCTGATCCAGCTCTCCCGCGACTTCGAGGCCCTGCAGCAGATCCAGGCGAGCGAGCATTCGCGCATGACCGACGCCATCGAACGACTGCCAACGGTCTGAGGCCAAGCCAATGTCGCGTTCCCTGTCCATAGCCGCCACTGGCATGACCGCCCAGCAGGTCAATGTCGAGGTGATCGCCAACAACATCGCGAACCTCAACACCTCCGGCTTCAAGCGCCAGCGTGCCGAGTTCCAGGACCTGCTCTACCAGGTCCGCGGCATGGCGGTCGGCAGCCAGAGCTCGCAGGAGGGCACGATCGTGCCGACGGGCATCCTGCTCGGCTCCGGCGTGCGGCCCGCCGGCATCTACCGCATCCACGCCCAAGGATCGCTGATCGGCACCGAGAACTCCCTCGACCTCGCCATCCAGGGCAAGGGGTACTTCGTGCTCGCCCTCCCGAACGGCGAGACGGGCTACACGCGCTCGGGTTCGCTGCAGCTGAGCCCGGCCGGCGAGATCGTCACCGCCGCGGGCTACCGGGTGCTTCCGGGGTTCAACGTCCCCGGCAACGCGCGCCAGATCAACGTGAACGCGCAGGGCCTCGTGCAGGTCACCGTCGACGGCCAGGTCGCGCCCGTCGACCTCGGCCGCCTCCAGCTCGCGACGTTCCCGAACGACGCCGGCCTGCAGGCGACGGGCGGGAACATCTACCGCGAGACCGCCGCCTCCGGCGCCGCGGTCGCTGGCCTCGCCGGCGAACCCGGCTTCGGGACGATCCAGCAGGGCTTCATCGAGGCCTCCAACGTCGACATCGTGAGCGAGCTGACGACGCTGATCACGGCGCAGCGCGCCTACGAGATGAATTCCAAGGTCATCCAGGCCTCGGACGAGATGCTCAAGGTCATGAACCAGATCCGATGAAGACGCGAAAGATCCTGACGGCGATGGCCGCCGCGTTCCTCTGGAGCGCCACGGCGGATGCCTCCGGCACGCCGGCGCGGCGCTGCGAGGCCGGGCCTGGGCTCGAGGAGGAACTGGTCCGCCAGCTCTTCGAGAAGATCGGGTCCTGCCCGATGCTCTCCCTCGGCATCGCGGACGCCCGTGCCCTCGCCGAGGCGAAGCCGGGCCTCTCCATCGTCAACCTGCGCATCGACATGCGCGTTGGGACATTTTCCGCCTTGCTCGCCCAGGCGCTCGATGCCGGGGGCACCAAGGTGGTGCGCCAGCTTCGCGGTGGCCTGGCGCTGCCGCGCGAGGTGCCGGTCGTGACGCGGCGCATCGTGCCAGGGGAGGTGATCGACGCCTCGGACATCCGAATGGTCTCCGTCGACTCCCGGCATGTACCGCCAAACGCGGTGCTCGATGCCGACCAGCTCGTCGGCCTCGAGCCGCGCTGGCCGATCGCGCCGCTCGTGCCGGTGTCGCGGGCCCAGGTGAAGAACGCCCTCGCGGTCGAGCGGGGCTCGGGCGTGCGCGCCACGTTCCGCAGCGCCGGCATCGAGCTCACGACGCAGCTCGTCGCGGTCGACGCCGGGGCGATCGGCCAGACCATCACGCTGCGCAATCCCTCCTCGAACAAGCTGGTGCGCGGCCGGGTCGTCGACTCCGGCGCGGTGGTGCTCGAATGACGATGACCAAGACGCCCCCCCTCCTGGGCATGCTCGCCGCGCTGGTGGCGCTGACGGGCTGCGCGAACCTCGACAGGCTCGCCGAGATCGGCAGCCCGCCCCGCATGACGCCGATCGCCGACGTGCGGCGCCCCTCGGAGATCGCGGCGATCCGCTACCCCGTCCCCGAGGCGCCCGAGCATGCGGCGACCGCGAATTCCATCTGGCGGCAGGGCTCCAAGAGCTTCTTCAAGGACCAGCGCGCCTCCCGGATCGGCGACATCGTCACCGTCGCCATCAACCTCGCGGACAGCGCGGACTTCACCGCGGAGAGCTCGCGCACGCGCACGGACGCGAGCAGCCTCAACGTCGGTTCCCTCTTCGGCTTCCGCAACCAGCTCTTCAAGCGCCTGCCTTCCGACGGGCCTTCGGGTCTCCTCAACTCCAACGAGGTCTTCGGTCTCTCCGGCAGCGGGAACTTCGCCGGCACGGGCGGCGCCAAGCGCAGCGAGAACGTGAAGATCAACCTGGCCGCGGTGATCGTCGAGGTCCTGCCCAACGGCAACCTCGTGATCGCGGGCAAGCAGGAGCTCCGGGTTAACCAGGAGATGCGCGACATTCAGCTGACCGGGATCATCCGTTCCCAGGACATCGAGCCGAACAACACCGTGAGCTCGGACAAGATCGCCGAGGGTCGGATCTCCTACGGCGGCCGCGGCCTGATCACCGACTACCAGGCGCCAAGCTACGGCCAGCATATGATCGAGATCCTGAGGCCGTTCTGAACCCGGGACGGGCCTAGGCGGTCAGCGACATCGCGCGGCCGCGCACGCGGTCCTTGCGCCCGTCGGCGCGATAGCCGGCGGGCGCATCATCCGCCGCTGCCGCTTGCCGGGACGTCGCGGCTTCCTCGGCGCGCCGTCGCTCCTTGGCGTTCACGAGGTTCTGCTCCTCCGCGGCGCGTCGCGCCTGCGCCTCTTCCGGGCCAGGGCGCGTGGCGCCCAGCATGCGGTCGCGAAGAGGGTGCGAGGCGACTGTCTGGCTCATGGGCGCGAGCGCTTCCTGCGTTCCTGGAGGACATCGAATATACGCATGAAATAGCGGAACTCGGCGCTCGACGCATCCGGGTCGTCGCGCGAGGCCGCCGAATCAGGGTGGAACCGGCGCGCGAAGGCGCGACGCGCGGCCTCGAGCACGAAGTCCGGCGCTTCCGGGGAAAGACCCACGCGCGCGTAGAGGGCGGCGGTCGAATCGCGGTTCGCGTCGTCGCCCGCGGGCCTGGGCGGGGCCGCGGCCTGCCCCGCCGCGACCTGCGACTTGAGTTGCATGTAGGAGCGCTCGAAGTGCCGCGACCGCTGCCCGACCACGTGCAGGGTCTCCTCCAGGCGCGCCATCTGGCCGCGCAGCGCCTCCACCGTTTCCTCGAGGCTCCGCGCGCGCTGCTCGCTTGCCGCGCGCCGCGGGTCGACGGGTTCCTGCGCCGGGTGGGCCTCGCCGGCCCGCTCGCGCAATGCGTCCTCGATGGTGACGACGCGATCGCCATCCCGCCTGCGCCAGCGATAGGGCGCGCGCCGGGCCGCCGCCGGCGGCGGGTCAGGCGCCGCGTCCCGCCGGGGGCCGGCGAGGCGCCGGCGCAATCGCTCGAGCCATTCAATTCGGATCAAGGTGCCTGACGCTACCGGCCCGGCGGCCGCGAACGGAGGCCAAGACGGGTCCGAATCGGACGAGAACCGACTCTGGTGCGGAGCGCGCGTGCCTATCGTTGGCGGACCGTTGAGAGGAATGCATGGCAAACACCTCTAGGCTGCTCGAGGGCGCGATGCGCTGGTGGTCCGCCCGTGGCGGACTGACGGCGTCCAACGTCGCGCGCGCGGACATCCCGGGCGAGAAGTCGAGGGATTTCGCGCAGACGCTCGCGGAGCACGTGCAGAAGCCCTTGCCGCCGCGCCTTTCCATGACCTCGACCGCGCCTGGGCACCGTTCGGGGCGCCTCGGCGAGGCGGACCGAGTGGCGAAGGTGGTCGAGGATCGAGGCACGTCCGTGATCAACGGCAACGAGATCTCCGTCGAGGACGAGATGATGAAGCTCGCCGACATCTCCGCGCAGCACCAGCTCGCGGCAACAACCTACAGGAAGAACGTGTCCCTGCTGCGCCTGGCGCTGCGCGGAGGACGGTGATGCGCATCCGCGACATATTCGGCCTTTCGGGCTCCGCGATGAAGGCGCAGTCGACGCGCATGCGCGTGATCGCCGAGAACGTGGCGAATGCGGAGACTCTCGACAACGGCACGGGCGCGCCCTACCAGCGCAAGCTCACGGTCCTTCAGGCGAAGCTGGCAAACCGGACGGACCTGCGGAGCGTCCAGGTCGGCCAGATCGCGACCGACCGGACCGCGGGCATGAAGAAGCACGAGCCCGGGCATCCGAAGGCGGACGAGTTCGGCTACGTGACCTACTCCAACGTCAATCCCATCGTCGAGATGAGCGACCTGCGCGACGCCGATCGCAGCTACCGGGCGAACATCCAGGTGGTCGACACGGCGAAGCGTCTGTTCCGGAACGCCATAGAACTCATGAAAGGCTGAAGCAGATGAAGATCGATCCGACCAGGTCGGCAGGCCTCCAGGCCCTGCAGGGCCATTCCTCGTCCGCCCGATCCTTCGACGACGTGCTGAAGGCGACGTATCGCGAGGCCGCGCGCGCGGTCTCTGGCGTCGAGGAGGCCAACCGGCAGGTCGCGCTCGGCACCGCGGACGTCGACGCCGTGGCGACCACGGTCGCCGATGCCGAGGTGATGCTCGAGACGCTGGTGACCATCAGGGACAAGCTGGTGACCGCGTACAACGACCTCGTCCGCACGCCGGTCTGACGCGGACCGGCGATGGACGCGATCTCCTTCCTGACGCTCTGCGGCGAGGCCATGCGCGTGACGGCGCTCGTGGCCGGCCCGCCGATCGCCGCGGCGTTCGTCGTGGGAGGCATCGTGGCCATGCTGCAGGCAGTGACCCAGGTGCAGGAGATGACCATCACCTTCGTGCCGAAGGTCGTCGCGATCGTCGCGGTGATGTTCCTCGCCGGCACGGCCTCGCTCGAGGCGCTTCAGGCCTTCGGCCTGCGCACGACCGAACTCGTCAAGGAGTACAGGAATGTCGCCGGCAGACCAGGCTGAGGGAGAGGTCGCTCCGCAGCCCCCTCGCGCCGAACTGTCGAGCGAGGAGATCTCCGCCCTGCTCGAGAGCCGTCCAGCGGAGCCGCTGGGCGGAATCAAGGCCTACATCGAGCGCGTCGCGCAGGACGCGCAGGCCAGCAATCGCATGCCGATGCTGGAGATCATCCTCGACCGCTTCGTGCGCTCCGTGAACACGACGATGCGGAACTTCACGTCCGAGAACGTCGACATCTCGATGGATAACGTCACGACGCAGCGATACGACGAGTTCCTCAACTCGCTTTCCGTGCCGACGATGATCGCGATGCTCCGCTCCCAGAAATGGAGCAACTACGCCCTTGTCATCGTCGAGGCCCCGCTCACCTACGCGGTGGTGGACGTGCTGCTGGGCGGCAGGCATGGAGGCGACCTGCGCGGCCTCGAGGGCCGGAGCTTCACGACGATCGAGCGGCGCATGATCGAGCGCGTGGTGCGGACGCTGGTCGCCGACCTGACGGCGGCCTTCTCCGCCATCGGGGATCCTTCCTTTGCCTTCGACCGGCTGGAGACGAACCCGAAATTCGTGATGCTCGCGCGCCCGGAGACGCCGACGACGGTCGCGACGTTCCGTTTCTACATGGAGGACCGTGGCGGCAAGTTCATGGTGGCGCTGCCCGCCAACCTCCTCTACCCCGTCAAGGACCAGCTTGCGCAGCCTTTCCTGGGCGAGTCGTCCGACAACGACGTGAACTGGAAGCAGACCCTCGGCGACCAGGTCGGTGCCGCGCCGGTCCGCGTCGATGCCGTGATAGACAAGCTGACGATCTCGCTGGACGAGGTCCTCGCGTGGCGCCCAGGTTCGAGGCTCGTCCTCAACGCGACCCCGTCCTCGCCCGTCGAACTCAGGGCGGACAGCCTCACGATCGCGCATGGCGAGATGGGACGCGTCGGTTCGCGGGTCGCGGTGAGGATCCAGTCATGATCGACCTGACCGACCCGTACACGATCTGGCAGGTGTCGCAGACCGCGCTCGTGGTGGCGATGCTGGCGGTGATGTGGCGCCTGCACCGCAGGCTCGACTCCCTGCGCGATGCGCGGGAAGAGGCGGCGCGCTGGCTGGAGCAGTTCTCCGGCCTGGTGTCGCGGACGGAAACACTCCTGCGGCAGGCGAGGCAGCAGGCGCTTGCCTCCCAGCCGCAATCGACCGAGGTGAAGCGAGATGCCGAGCAGCAGCAAGCCGAACGCGCCGCGACAGCGGCAGACGCAGCCCTCGCCGGTGCGCAAGGCCCCGCCCGGAGGAGCGGCCAGAACGCCGCCGCGGGAGCCCGCATCGCCCGACTCGAGGATCTCCTTGGAAAGCTCCGCTAGGAAGCCTGCGCTGGGACGCGTGATCGTCTCGGCGTTCTCCGCGATCTCGCTGGCGGGGCTGTTCACGCTGTGGATGGGCGCGCCACGCGCCGGCACGGCCGAGCCTCCGGCGCAGCGGGCGATCGCGGCGGTGTCCGTGCCGGCAGCGGAACGCCAGGCGTCGGCCTGGCCGCGCCCGGCCACCGATCCGCTCGACCTCACGCCGGAGCGCATGAGGCTGCTCGAGCAGTCGGGCGATCTCCTGCGCCGCGCGCAGGAGCGCGAGGAGAGGCTCGCGCTGCGCGAGCGGCTTCTCGATGCGGGGCGCGCCGAGCTGGAGCGCAAGGTGGCTATGTTCGAGCGCGACTCCACCGGCAGCCGTGAAAGGCTGCGCGAGTCCCTCGAGCGCGACCTCGCGGATCGGCGCCAGAGGCTCGAGGAGAAGGAGAAGGAACTCTCAGAGCGGGAAGCCGCCGTGGCGCGCGTGCAGGACGACATGAAGCGGCAGGTCGGCCAGCAGTTCGACCAGATCGTGAGTTCCTACCTCGGGCTGAAGCCCAAGCGTGCCGCGCGCATCCTCGAGGAGCGCGGCGCGACCGAGGCTGCTGTGGTGCTGTTCCTGATGCCCGACGACGCGCGCAACCGGATCCTCGGCGAGATGGAGCCCGCGATGGTCGCGGGGATCCTCAAGACGCCATTCGCCGAACGCATGCTTCCCGGGCGTGGCGCGGGCAGCGCGCGACCGCAACCGTGAGGGGCGCCTCGGTCCTGTCCGTCGCCGCGCTCGCCACCGGCGTGGCCTTGGCCCAGACCGCCGTCGTCCCGGACGTGCGCATCGACTACCCGAAGCTGATGATCCGCGTGCCGGCCGGCGGCACCATGCCGCCGGCGCTCTCCATCGCCGCGACGGCGTACATCCCGGCCGACAACCTCGAGCGTGCGCAGCGACGCGAGGGCGAGATCCGCGTCAGGATATTCGAGGCCGTCGCCAAGGCCTACCAGGGGCTTCCGCCGGGTGGCGCCGCCGGCCTCGACATCAAGCTGCTCGAGGAGCGGATCTCGGCCGAGGTCGCCGAACTCTCCGGCGGCGGGCCGGTGCGCATCGTCTTCCGCGAATTCGCCCTCCGCTAGCCCGATCGGACGCACTGCCCATGGACATCATGTTCTTCCTCGTCGCGGTCGTGATCGGCGCGGTGATCGCCGTCGTGCTCGCGATCAACATGCGCATGTCCAGCGAGGTGGCCAGGCTCCGCTCGGAGGTCGCCGAGCTCGACCGCGCGCGCTCCGAGATCGCCGGGATGCTCGGCGAGGCCCGCGAGGCTATCGGCGCGGCGGACCGCGACATGAAGAACATGCGCACGGAGTTCCGCGCCGAGATCGACCAGAGGCTCAAGAACGCCGCTGGCGGCCAGGGGTGACGGGCGCCGGCGATAGCGCCGATACGGACTTGTCTTCGGCGGGACGCGCCGCGGCGTTCCATAGTTTCCCGGCATGAACACTGTCGTTCCATCCGGTCCCGGGTCGCGGGGCCGGAACGAACTCGAGACCGCCCAGCGTACCCGCCAGGACGCGGGAACCGGCCTTGCGCGTCGCGGCGGCACGGGCGTGCCCTCCGGCCCGGGAGCGCCCATGGCGGTGCTTGCCCGTCGACTCGATGACCTGCCGCGCCAGGCGAGCATGCCGCGGGGATCCTACGTGGACATCCTCGCCTGAGCCGGTGGCCGCATGAGCGAAGACAAGAAGGACAAGGCAGGCGGCGGCGACATCTTCGTCAAGAAGATCAAGAAGGGCGCCCACGGCGCGCATGGCGGCGTCTGGAAGCTGGCCTACGCCGACTTCGTGACCGCCATGATGGCCTTCTTCCTCCTGATGTGGCTGCTCAACGTGACGTCGGAGGAGATGAAGTCGGGGCTCGCGCAGTATTTCTCGCCCGACGCCATGTCGACCTCGTCGAGCGGCAGCGGCGACGTGTTCTTCGGCCTCACCGTCACGGTCGAGTCGCCGATGCAGGCACAGAGCGGCGGCGTCGCGACGATCATCCCGATCCC
>CANMWW010000007.1 GCA_947500965.1 Alphaproteobacteria bacterium | reverse complement strand
GGAAGGCGACGACCGCGACCTCGGGGACCAGCCGCCATTCCGGCCCCAGCATCTCGGCGGCGATGTGCCGGAGGCCGAGCGCGAGGGCCGCGTAGGCGACGACGAGGGCGGCATGGAGGAGCATGGGCACACCGGAAGAGCGGCGCGGGCGGGGCCCGCGGGGACCGTGCCGCGAGGCTAGGGCGCCGCGCGTTGACGCCACGTTAACCGCGATCGCGGCGCCGGGGCGAAACCAATTCGCCCGCCGCCGCGCCCGCGGCTATTCTCCGCCCGCTCGCGACAACGGGGGAAGCCACGTCCATGGAAAAGGCCTGCGTCATCTACGGGGCGCGCGACATCCGCCTCGAGCCGCGCCAGTCCGCGGACCTCGGCGACACCGCCGTGCGGGTGCGCGTGCGCGCCGGCGGCATCTGCGGCTCGGACCTGCACTACTACTTCGAGGGCCGCAACGGCGACTTCGTCATCCGCGAGCCGCTGATCCCGGGCCACGAGTTCGCGGGCGAGGTCGAGGCGGTCGGCGCGCGCGTCAGCCGCGTCCGGGTCGGCGACCGCGTCGCGGTCAATCCCTCCAGCCCCTGCGGCCGCTGCCGCCATTGCCGCCAGGGCCGCGAGAACCTGTGCCGGCGCATGGTCTTCCTGGGCTCGGCCTCGAAGTTCCCGCACATCCAGGGCGGCTTCCGCGAGGTCTTCGTCGTGGAGGAGGCCAACGCCCTGCCCGTGCGCAAGGACCTGCCCTTCACCACCGCGGCCTTCGCCGAGCCGCTTTCGGTCGCGCTGCACGCCGTGGCGCGGGCGGGCAACCTGTTCGGGCGCAACGTCCTGGTCACCGGGGCGGGGCCGATCGGCCAGCTCGTGCTGCTCTGCGCGCGCAAGGCGGGGGCCGCGCGCATCGTCGTGACCGACGTCGTCGACCAGCCCCTGGCCACCGCGCGCAGGATCGGGGCGGACGCCGCGATCAACGTCGCGACCCATCCCGGCGACCTCAAGGACTACGCGGCCGCGCTGGACGGCTTCGACACGGTCTTCGAGTGCGCGGGCAACCACCACGCCCTGCGCAGCGCCTTCGAGAACGCCGGCCCCGGCGCGGTGGTCGTCCAGGTCGGCATCCTGCCGGCCGGGGACACCCCCATCCTCGCCAACATCGCCATGGGCCGCGAGCTGGACTGGCGCAGCACCTTCCGCTTCTGCGACGAGTTCGGGCAGGCCGTCGACGCGCTGGACCGGGGCACGATCGACGTGGCCCCCCTGCTGACCGCAGCCATCCCGGCCCCGGAGGCCGCCCGCGCCTTCGAGCTCGCCCGCGACCGCAGCCAGAGCCTGAAGGTCCAGATCACCTTCTGAGCCGCCCGCCGCCGCCCCGGCCGGCGCCCGTCGGCCGGGTTGCCAGCCCGGGGGTCGGCTGATAGAACCCGCCCGCCCGCGGGGGGTCCCTTCCCGGGTCCGTCCCGTCGCGCCGCTCCGGATTGCCCATGAAGATCCTGGCCTGCAACTCCAATCGCCCCCTCGCCGAGGCGATCAGCGCGACGCTGAACCTGCCGCTGACCAAGGCCTCGGTGAGGCGGTTCAGCGACATGGAGGTCTTCGTCGAGATCCTGGAGAACGTCCGCGGCGAGGACGTCTTCGTGATCCAGTCGACCTCCTACCCCGCCAACGACCACCTGATGGAGACGCTGGTCGCGCTCGACGCGCTGCGCCGCGGCTCCGCGCGCCGCATCACGGCGGTCATCCCCTACTACGGCTACGCGCGCCAGGACCGGAAGTCCGGCCCGCGCACGCCGATCTCGGCCAAGCTCGTCGCCAACCTGATCACCGTCGCCGGCGCCGACCGCGTCGTGACGCTCGACCTGCATGCCGGGCAGATCCAGGGCTTCTTCGACATCCCGACCGACAACCTGGTCTCCGCGCCGGTGTTCGTGAAGGACATCCAGCAGAACTTCAAGGAACGCGGCCACGACCTGGTGATCGTCTCGCCGGACGTCGGCGGCGTGGTGCGCGCGCGCGCCATCGCCAAGCGCCTCGAGGCGGACCTCGCCATCATCGACAAGCGCCGCGAGCGCGCCGGCGTGTCCGAGGTCATGAACATCATCGGCGACGTCGACGGCCGCACCTGCATCCTCGTCGACGACATCGTCGATTCCGCGGGCACGCTGTGCAACGCAGCCGAGGCGCTGCGCAAGGCCGGCGCCACCTCCGTCTCCGCCTACGTGACGCATGGCGTCCTGTCGGGCGGCGCGGTGGCGCGCGTCACGTCGTCGCCGCTGCAGTCGCTCGTCATCACCGATTCGATCCAGGCGACCGAGGCCGTGCGCCTCGCGCAGAACATCCGCCAGCTCACGATCGCGCCGCTCATGGCGGAGGCGATCAAGCGCATCAGCGAGGAGCGCTCGGTCTCCTCCCTGTTCGACTGAACCACCGGGCAAACCCGGATCGGCGTTCCGGCACCCTTGGAGGCCGGCGGCGATCCTGACCATTGATGGAGAAGAAGATGGTCGAAACAGTGAAGCTCGCGGCGCAGCCGCGTGAACGGGCCGGCAAGGGGGCCTCCCGTGCCGTCCGCCGCGAGGGCCGCGTGCCCGCCGTGGTCTATGGCGAGAAGCAGGCCCCCGAGCTCGTCTCCCTCGACCCGCGCGACGTCGTGCGCGAGATGCACAAGACCGGGTTCTTCACCCGCGTCTTCGACATCGAGGTCGGCGGCCGCGCCATCCGCGCGCTCGCCCGCGACGTGCAGTTCCACCCGGTCACCGACAAGCCGGAGCACGTGGACTTCATGCGCGTGTCGGACACCACCCGCATCCGCGTCGCGGTGCCCGTGCGGTTCGCGAACGCGGACAAGGCGCCCGGCATCAAGCGCGGCGGCGTGCTGAACATCGTGGCGCACGACATCGAGGTCTTCTGCACGATCACCACGATCCCGCGCATGATCGAGGTCGACCTCTCGGGCCTCGACATCAACGACTCGGTGCATATCAGCTCGATCAACCTGCCCGAGGGCGTGAAGCCGACCATCTCGCGCGACTTCACCGTTGCCGCCATCGGCGCGCCGACGGTCATGAAGTCGGACGAGGAAGCGGCCGAGGCGGCGGCGCGCGCCGCGGCATCGGCGGCCTCCGCGGCGGCGGCGGCACCTGCGGACGGCGCCAAGCCGGCCGCGGGCGCGGCCCCGGCGGCGGCCAAGCCGGCGGCGAAGAAGTAATCGCCGGCGGATCCGGAGGCCGGGATGCGGCTCCTCGTGGGGCTCGGCAATCCCGGCCCCGAGCACGAGCGCCAGCGCCACAACATCGGGTTCATGGCCGTGGAGGCGATCCATCGCCTCCACGGACTTGGCCCGTGGCGCTCGCGCCTCGATGGCTGGGTCGCGACCGGGACGATCGGCGCCGTCCAGGTCGTCCTGCTCAAGCCGCTCACGTACATGAACGATTCCGGCCGCGCGGCGCAGCAGGCGCTGCGCTTCTACAAGCTCGGGCCCGAGGCGATGGTCGTCTTCCACGACGAGCTCGACCTCCCGGCGGGCCGGATCAGGGTCAAGGCGGGCGGCGGCCATGGCGGGCATAACGGCCTGCGCTCGATCGACCAGCATGTCGGCCCGCAGTACTGGCGGGTGCGCCTCGGCATCGGCCATCCGGGCGACCGCGACCGCGTCGCCGGCTACGTCCTCCAGGACTTCGCCCGCGCCGACCGCGACTGGCTCGACAAGCTGCTCGACGCCGTGGCGAAGGAGGTCCCCGACCTGCTCGCCGGCGACGAGGCGCGCTTCGCCAGCCGCGTGGCGCTGGCGCTGAATCCCCCCCGGCCGAGGCCCCCGCGCCCGGCGCCCCTTGCGAAGGAACAGGACTGATGGGTTTCCAGTGCGGCATCGTCGGCATGCCCAATGTCGGCAAGTCGACGCTCTTCAACGCACTCACCGCCACCGCGGCGGCGCAGGCGGCGAACTATCCCTTCTGCACGATCGAGCCGAACGTGGGCCGCGTGGCCGTGCCCGACGCGCGCCTCGACACGCTGGCGCGCATCGGCAAGTCGGCGCGCACGGTGCCGACGCAGCTCGAGTTCGTCGACATCGCCGGGCTGGTGCGCGGCGCCTCCAGGGGCGAGGGCCTCGGCAACCAGTTCCTCGCCAACATCCGCGAGGTCGATGCCGTCGCCCACGTGCTGCGCTGCTTCGAGGACGGCGACATCACCCATGTCGAGGGCTCGATCGACCCGCTGCGCGACCGCGAGACGGTCGACACCGAGCTGATGCTCGCGGACCTCGAGAGCCTCGAAAAGCGCGCCCCCGCGCTGCAGAAGCGCGCGAAGACGGGCGACAAGGAGGCCGCGGCGCAGCTCGCCGTCATCGAGCCGATCCTCGTCCACCTGCGCGACGGCAGGCCCGCGCGCGCCTTCCGCCCCGGCTCGCCCGAGGAGGCCTCGCAGGTCCGCCAGCTGCAGCTGCTGACCGCCAAGCCCGTGCTCTATGTCTGCAACGTCGAGGAAGCCTCCGCCCATGCCGGCAACGCGCTGTCGCGCAGGGTCTTCGAGATGGCGAAGGCGGAGCATGCCTCGGCCGTGGTGATCTCGGCCGCGATCGAGGCCGAGGTCGCGATCCTGCCCGCCGCCGACCAGGGCGAGTTCCTCGCCTCGCTCGGCCTCGAGGAGCCCGGGCTCGCGCGGGTCATCCGGGCCGGCTACGAGCTGCTCGGCCTGCTCACCTACTTCACCTGCGGCCCGAAGGAGGCGCGCGCCTGGACGGTGCGGCGCGGCGCCAAGGCGCCCGAGGCCGCGGGCGCCATCCACACGGACTTCGAGCGCGGCTTCATCGCCGCCGAGGTCATCTCCTACGACGACTACGTCGCGCTGGGCGGCGAGGCCGGCGCCAAGGCGGCGGGCAGGATGCGCGCCGAGGGCCGCGACTACGTGGTTGCGGACGGCGACGTGATCCTGTTCAGGTTCAACGTCTGAGCGGCGCCGAATCCCCGGGGTCGCTCCGCAAGGGACCGGGAGAGACCCACATGGGAGAGACCATCATCCTGCGCGCGGCGGACGGCTTCGGGACCACGGCCTACGTGGCGAGGCCGAGGGGCAAGGCGAAGGGCGCGCTCGTCGTCATCCAGGAGATCTTCGGCGTCAACCGCCACATGCGCGGCGTCGCCGACGGCTTCGCGCGCGACGGCTACGTGGCGATCGTGCCGTCGCTCTTCGACCGCATCCGGCCGGGCATCCAGCTCGGCTACGCCGACGCGGACATCCAGCGCGGCATCGGCCTCAAGCAGGCCTCGCCGACCGAGGCGGCGCTGCTCGACATCGCCGCGGCGCGCGACGCCGTGAAGGCGGCCGGCAAGGTCGGCGTGGTCGGCTATTGCTGGGGCGGGTTCCTGGCCTGGGTCGCATGCACGCGGCTGAAGGGCTTCGCGGCCGGCGTCTCCTACTATGGCGGCGGCATCGGCGGCGTCGCCGGCGAGAAGCCGGGCTGCCCCGTGCAGTTCCATTTCGGCGAGAAGGACCACGCGATCCCGATGACCGACGTCGCCAAGGTCCGCGACGCGGGGCATCGCCGGGTCGAGGTGCATGCCTACCCGGCCGGCCACGGCTTCAACTGCGACGAGCGCGGCAGCTTCGACGCGGCGTCCGCAAGGCAGGCGCGCGCGCGGGCCATCGCCTTCTTCGCCGCGCATGTCGCGGGCGAGGCGGCGCCGGCTCCGAAGGCGAAGGCTGCCCCGAAGCCCAAGGAGAAGGCGAAGGCGAGGCCGAAGGCGAGGCCGAAGGCGAAGGCGAAGGCGAAGGCGAGGCCAAAGGCCAAGACCAAGGCGGCGGCAAGGCCGAAGGCGAAGATCAAGGCGAAGCCCGCGGCGAAGGCGAAGTCCAGGCTGAAGCCGAAGGCCAGGCCGAAGTCGCGCAGCCGTCGCCGCTGAAGGCGGCTCCCGCTCCGCGCGGCCGGCACGAGGGCCGCGCGCGGAGCGGGAGCGGCGCCGTCAGGCCCTGCCGAGCACGCGGCCGGCGACGGCGTCGAGGCGCTGGACGAGCCCGGGGTCGCGCGACGCGGGTTGCGTGACGATCGCCGTGTCGAGGGCGGTGTGGCAGCCGGCATGGCAGGACGCGGCGCGCGCGCGCAGCATCGGCGCCACGGCCCGCACCAGCGCGCGCGCCTTCTCGGCGTTGGAGTGCAGGACCTTGATCACCGCGTCGACGGTCACGTGGTCGTGGCCGTCATGCCAGCAATCGTAGTCGGTGACCATGGCGACGGTCGCGTAGCAGAGCTCCGCCTCGCGGGCGAGCTTGGCCTCCGGCATGTTCGTCATGCCGATGACGTCGCAGCCCCATTGCCGGTAGAGGCGCGATTCCGCGCGGGTCGAGAATTGCGGCCCCTCCATCGTCAGGTAGGTGCCGCCGCGACGCAGCGCGACCCCCGCCGCCCGGCCCGCCGCCTCGAGCGCGTCGCCCATGCGCCGGCAGACCGGGTCCGCCATCGAGACATGCGCCACGCAGCCCGGGCCGAAGAACGACTTCTCGCGCGCGAAGCTGCGGTCGATGAACTGGTCGCAGACGACGAAGCTGCCCGGCGGCAGGTCCTCGCGCAGGCTGCCGACCGCGGAGACGGAGAGCAGCTCGGTGCAGCCCGCGCGCTTCAGCACGTCGATGTTGGCGCGGTAGTTGAGCTGCGAGGGCGGGATGCGGTGACCGCGCCCGTGGCGGGGCAGGAAGACGAGGCGCTGGCCATCGAGCTCGCCGAACATCAGCTCGTCCGAAGGCTCGCCCCAGGGGGAGAGCACGCGCTGCCACTGCACGTTCCTGAGCCCGTCGATCTCGTAGACGCCGCTGCCGCCGATGATGCCGAGCAGCGGGGGCGTTCCGGGCGGATGGGCGTTCTGGCTGGCCATGCTGTGTCTCCGGTTTCCGCGCGAGGCGGCGATTTGGGGTGCGCAACCTGCGCGTTTCGCGTTTAGACTCTGCGGCCATGTCCAGTCCAGCCCCCGCAATCACGCCTCGCATGTGGGCCGTGGTCGCCGCAACGGCGAGCGTGATGACCATCGCGATGGGGCTGCGCTCCGGCTTCGGCCTGTTCGTGAAGCCGATCAGCGCCGATTTCGGCATGGGCCGCGAGCTCTTCACCTTCGCTGTCGGCCTGCAGAACCTGCTCTGGGGCGCCATGTCGCCCTTCTTCGGCGCGCTCGCCGACCGTTTCGGGGCCGCGCGCACGGGCGTCGCCGGCACGCTGCTCTACGCCGCCGGGCTCTGCGTCCTGTCGATGACGAGCGGACCGGTGGAGATCGTGCTCGGCAACGTGCTGATCGGCGCGGCGCTCGCCGCCGGCGGCCAGGGCACGCTGATCGGCGCGGTGGGGCGCATGGTGCCGGCGGAGCGCCGGTCGCTCGCGCTCGGCATCCTCATGGCCGGCGGCTCGGTCGGCCAGTTCACGATGGTCCCCTACACGCAGGCCCTCATCGGCGGGCTGGGCTGGTCCGGCGCCTTCGTGGCGATGTCCGCGACCGCGATGGCGATGCTGCCCCTGCTCTGGCTGCTGCGCGACGTGCCGGTGGCCGCCCAGCCGGCCGGCGGCGCCACCCAGACGCTGCGCGAGGCGCTCGCCGAGGCCTTCCGCCACCGCGGCTTCTGGCTGCTGACCGCCGGGTTCTTCGTCTGCGGCTTCCACGTCGTCTTCGTGGCGACCCACCTGCCCGCCTTCCTCGGCGACCAGGGCCTGCCCGCGGACCTCGCGGCCTGGACGCTGGCCCTCACAGGCCTGTTCAACATCATCGGGTCCTACGCCGCCGGCGTGCTCGGCGGGCGCTACGTGAAGAAGAACCTGCTGGCGCTGCTCTACCTCGCGCGCTCCGTCGTGTTCCTCGCCTTCATCCTCGCGCCCAAGAACGAGTTCACCGTGCTCGCCTTCGGAGCGTCGCTGGGGCTGCTCTGGCTGTCCACGGTGCCGCTCACCAGCGGCCTCGTTGCGACGCTGTTCGGCCCGGCCTACATGTCGATGCTCTACGGCTTCGTGTTCTTCTCCCACCAGGTCGGGTCGTTCCTCGGTTCCTGGCTGGGCGGGAGGATCTACGACATGGTCGGGAACTACGACGCGATGTGGTGGCTCTCGGTGGCGCTCGGCGTGGCCTCGGCGCTGCTGCACTGGCCGATCCGCGAGCAGCCGGTCAGGCGCCTCGCGCCGGCGGGGGCCGCGTGATGGACGGGATGCCCCGCTGGTTCGCCTTCGGCACGCTCGCGCTCGTCTCGCTGGCGCTCGTCGCCTGGGCCGTGCGCGGCCCCGCGCTCATCCTCGACCTGATGTGGCTGGGCTGCCTCTGAGCAGCCGCCGCGCCGCCAGCGAGACCTGCAAACGAAACGGGCGGATCCGCCGGATCCGCCCGTCGTCCTTCGCGCGGCGAAGGAAGCGTCAGTGCACGTCCGACCAGATCTTCCGCTTCGCGGCATAGAGGATGCCAGAGAGGATGATCAGGAACAGGATGACCTTGAGGCCCATCGCCTTGCGCTGCTCGAGGTTCGGCTCCGAGGCCCAGGCGAGGAAGACCGTCACGTCGCGCGCCATCTGCGAGACGGTGGCCTTGGTTCCGTCGCCATAGGTGACGCGATCGTCGGAGAGCGGCGATCCCATCGCGATCTGGAAGCCGGGAAACCACGCGTTGTAGTACATGCCCTCGTTGATCGTGACGCCAGCCGGCGGATCCTTGTAGCCGGTGAGCAGCGCGTAGAGGTAGTCGGCGCCGTTCTTGCGGGCCTCGACGATCAGCGAGAGGTCCGGCGGGTAGGCGCCGTTGTTGGCCGAACGCGCCGCCTTCTCGTTGGCGAAGGGGCTGTGCAGGCGATCGGCCGGGCGCGCGGTGCGCTCGAACATCTCGCCGTTGTCGTTCGGGCCATCCATGACCTTGAACTCGGCCGCGATCGCCTTGACCTCGTCCTCGCTGTAGCCGAGGCCGATGCCGCCCGGCGCGACGCCGAGGTCGCGATAGCGGATCTGGCCCAGCGAATGGCAGGAGGCGCAGACCTCCTTGTAGACCTGGTAGCCACGCTGCAGGGCCGCTCGGTCATAGGTCCCGAAGAGGCCCTCGAAACCCCAGCTCTGGGACGGGGGCTTCGGCGCCTCGGCCGCGAAGCCGGGCGACGCGAGGCCGAGCGCCAGGGCGCCGGCGACGACGAGCTTGCGCATCCGCGACATCACGCCTTCTCCATCGGCTTGGAGGCCGCGGCGGCGGCGATGCGACCACCACCGAGGACCGGCTGGCTGATCGAGATCGGCAGCGGCCGGGGGCGCTCGAACCACCCCAGGAGCGGCAGGACCACGACGAAGTGGAAGAAGTACCAGAAGGTGCAGACCTGCCCGATGCGCAGCAGAGGGATGCCCGCGGCGGTCGCGTCGGCCGGCTGCCCGCCGACCCAGCCGAGCAGCATGCAGACGACGAAGAACAGCCAGTAGAAGACCTTGAACACCGGGCGGAACCGGCCCGAGCGCACGCGGCTGGTGTCGAGCCAGGGCAGCAGGAACAGGATCAGGATCGAGCCGAACATCGCGAGCACGCCGCCGAGCTTGGCGTCGATGAACAGGATGTTGAACGTGACCGAGCGCAGGATCGCGTAGAACGGCAGGAAGTACCATTCCGGCACGATGTGCGCGGGCGTCACCATCGGGTTCGCCGGGATGTAGTTGTCCGGCTCGCCGAAGAAGTTCGGCGCGAAGAACACAAAGAACATGAAGAAGATCATGAACACCGCGAGGCCGAACGCGTCCTTCACCGTGTAGTACGGGTGGAACGGGATCTTGTCCTGCGGGCCGCGCGCGTCGATGCCGAGCGGGTTGTTCGACCCGTGGACATGCAGCGCCCAGATGTGCAGCACGACCACGCCCGCGATGACGAAGGGCAGCAGGTAGTGCAGCGCGAAGAAGCGGTTCAGCGTCGCGTTGTCGACCGAGAAGCCGCCCCAGAGCAGCGTCACGATCTTGTCGCCGACCAGCGGGATCGCCGAGAAGAGGTTGGTGATGACCGTGGCGCCCCAGAAGCTCATCTGGCCCCAGGGGAGCACGTAGCCCATGAACGCGGTGGCCATCATGAGCAGCAGGATGACGATGCCCAGCCACCAGAGGATCTCGCGCGGCGGCTTGTACGATCCGAAGTAGAGGCCGCGGAAGATGTGGATGTACACCACGATGAAGAACATCGAGGCGCCGTTCATGTGGATGTAGCGGATCAGCCAGCCGTAGTTCACGTCGCGCATGATGCGCTCGACGGAACCGAAGGCGTGGTCCACGTGCGGCGTGTAGTTCATCGCCAGGAACACGCCGGACAGGATCATGACGACCAGCATGAACCCGGCGAGCGAGCCGAAGTTCCACCAGTAGTTCAGGTTCCGCGGCGTCGGGTATTGCGACCCGAGGCTGTGGTCGAGGAACGAGAAGATCGGCAGCCGGTGCTCGATCCACTTGACCGTGGGGTTCTCGAAGAAGCCGTTGTTCTGCGCCATGGCGAGGGCCTCAGCCGATCCGGATCAGGGTGTCGTTGACGAAGGTGAAGTCGGGAACCTCGAGGTTCTTCGGCGCCGGTCCCTTCCGGATGCGCCCCGACGTGTCGTAGTGCGAGCCGTGGCACGGGCAGAACCAGCCGCCATACTCGCCCTTGGACTCGCCCGATTTCTGCCCGAGCGGCACGCAGCCGAGATGCGTGCAGACGCCCAGCACGACCAGCCACTGGTCCTTGCCGGACTTCACGCGCTTCTGGTCGGCCTGCGGGTCGGGGAGATCCTGCAGCCCGACGTCGCGCGCGGACTTGACCTGCTCCGCGGTGCGATGGTCGATGAAGACCGGCTTGCCGCGCCACGTCACCGTGATGCGCTGGCCCTGCTGGATCGGCTTCAGGTCGACCTCGGTCGACGCGAGGGCCAGCACGTCGGCCGCCGGGTTCATGGAGTGGATGAAGGGCCAGAGCGCGGCGCCGACGCCGACCGCCCCGAACCCTCCCGCGGCGAGATAGAGGAAATCCCGGCGCGTCGCCTGGCCGTGATGTCCCGCCGCTGCGGCGGACGTCCCTGAACTGCCCATTCGTTCCCTCGTCGCCTCAAGAAGCCGGGCTGGACCCGGCCCCAGGTAACCGCCATGCCCCGCGAGACATGTCCTGCAAACCCTTCCCGCGGCGGGCGGCGCCATCCGGCGGCCGCCTGTCGGGGATGTCGATGATTCGCTGAGCTAGTCTCGCAATGCCTGACGAAAAGCTTGATGCCCAAAACGCCCGCGGACCATCGATGCGACATCCTGCCGCATCGGTCAGGAAGAAGCGCCAACGGCATGCGAAACGACGCCGAGGGCTATACTAGAAACCCCGCCGCGTTGCCAAGCCTCGCGACCGCCCGCGGCCCCCTCCCCGCCAAGCCGGCCATGCGCCTCGCCCTCTTCGAGCCCGACATCCCCCAGAATACCGGTGCCATGCTGCGGCTCGCGGCGTGCCTCGGCGTCGGCGTCGACGTGATCGAGCCCTGCGGCTTCGCATGGAGCGACGCTCGGATGCGGCGCGCCGGCCTCGACTACCTCGACCTCGCCGAGCTGCGGCGCCACGCCTCGTGGGAAGCATTCCGCGCCGCGCGCGCCGCGGCGCCCGGCGGGCGCCTCGTCCTGCTCACGACCGCGGGCGCGGAGGACCTGCCGGGCTTCGCCTTCGCGCCCGGGGACACGCTGCTGGTCGGCCGCGAATCGGCCGGCGTCCCCGCGATGGTCCGCGCGGCGGCGGACGCGACGCTCAGGATCCCGATGCGGCCGGGCGCGCGCTCGCTCAACGTGGCCCTGGCGGCGGCGCTGGCGCTCGGCGAGGCGCTGAGGCAGACAGGGGCTTTCCCCGGAAAGGCGACGACGTGACCGAGAGCACCCAGGAACGCCGCGACGCGGCGCGCGCGTGGTTCGAGCAGCTGCGCGACCGCATCTGCGCCGCCTTCGAATCGATCGAGGACGCGCTGCAGGGCGGTCCGCATGCCGGCCTCGCGCCCGGCCGGTTCGAGCGCAAGGCGTGGGACCGCGAGGGCGGCGGCGGCGGCGTCATGTCGACGATGCGCGGGCGGGTCTTCGAGAAGGTCGGCGTCAACGTCTCCACCGTCTGGGGCGAGTTCAGCCCCGAGTTCCGCCGCCAGGTCCCCGGCGCGGCGGAGGACCCGCGCTTCTGGGCGTCGGGCATCAGCCTGGTCGCGCACATGCGCTCGCCGCTCGTGCCGGCCGTGCACATGAACACGCGGCACATCGCCACCACGAAGGCCTGGTTCGGCGGCGGCGCCGACCTCAACCCGACGACCGCGCCGGTCGCCGAGGACACAGCGCATTTCCACGCCGTGCTCAAGGCCGCCTGCGACCGCCACGATCCCGCCTACCATCCGCGCTTCAGCAAGTGGTGCGACGAATACTTCTTCATCCCCCATCGCGGCGAGCCGCGCGGCGTCGGCGGCATCTTCTACGACACGCTCGACACCGGCTCCTGGGAGGCCGACTTCGCCTTCACCCGCGACGTCGGCACGGCCTTCCTCGACGCCTACCTGCCGGTCGTGCGCCGGCGCATGGAGCTGCCCTGGACCGAGGCCGACCGCGCGACGCAGCTCGCGCGCCGCGGGCGCTACGCGGAGTTCAACCTCGTCTACGACCGCGGCACCAAGTTCGGGCTGATGACCGGCGGCAACGCCGAGGCGATCCTCATGAGCCTGCCGCCGGTGGCGACATGGCCGTGAGGCGGCGCAGCTCGGCGAGGCAGGCGGCGCGGTCCGGTGCGAAGTCGCGCGCCGCCCACCATTCCTCCACCGCGCCGAGCAGGCGTCCCACCTCGCGCCCCGCGGCGTAGCCCAGCGCCAGCACGTCCTCGCCCGCGACCGGCAGGCGCGGATGCTCCCAGGCCGCGATCGTGGCCAGCGCCGCGCTCGCGTCGGCGACCGGGTTCGCGCGCGCGGCGGCGAGCAGCACGCGGTCGCGCACCGCCTGCGCGCCGTCGCGATGGATGGCGAGGCGCAGCGCGCGCGGCGACGCCCCCGTCCCGCCCCCGGGCGCAGGCGCGAGCGTGGCGAGGATCCGGTCGCGCTGCGCCGAGGACAGGCGCAGCCGCCGCGCGATCTCGAGCGCGCGCGCACGCGGGCTTCCCGCCGGCAGCAGCGCGGCAAGGCGCAGCGCGGCATGCGCGCGGCCATCGGGCTCGAGCCGCGCAAGCTGCGCGATCGCCCCGACGTCGAACGGGCCCGCGCCCAGCGCGGCCGCGAGGATCCCGTCCTGCGCCATGTCGGCGACGCTCGGCGCGGGATCGGCCGCGGCGAGCAGCTTCAGCATCTCGTCGCGCACGCGCTCGCCCGAGAGCAGGGAAAGGCCGGGCGCCGCCGCGCGGCACGCGGCGCGCTCCTCCGCGCGCGGCGCGCCGCGGCCGAAGCGCGCGTGGAAGCGCCAGAAGCGCAGCAGGCGCAGTCGGTCCTCGGCGATGCGCGCCGCCGGGTCGCCGACGAAGCGCACGCACCCCGCGGCCAGGTCCTCGCGCCCGCCGAAATAGTCGTGCACCAGCCCGTCGGGATCCGCGGACATGGCGTTCATCGTGAAGTCGCGGCGCGCCGCGTCCTCGCGCCAGTCGTCGGTGAAGGCGACGCGCGCGTGGCGGCCATCGGTCTCGACGTCGTGGCGCAGCGTCGTCACCTCGAAGCGCCGCGCGCCGGAGAGCGCGGTCACCGTGCCATGCGCGATGCCCGTCGGGAGCCCGCGCAGCCCGGCGGCGGCGAGCCGGCGCATCACGACGTCGGGCGGGTCGGGGGTGGCGACGTCGATGTCCTCGATGTCATGCGCGCCGCCGCGGATCGTGTCGCGCACGCAGCCGCCGACGAAGCGCATCGCCCCGCCGCCGGCGCGCAGCGCCTCGACCAGGCGGATGGTGTCCGGCTCGACCAGCCAGCCCTCGGCCGGCAGGCGGTCCGGGGCCACGCCGGCGCTCATCGCTTCGCCGGCGGCTCGAGATGGCCTGGCACGATGCGGCCATCGACGCTGCGCGGCGCGACGTAGGTGCCGCCGCCGATGTCGCCGAGGCTGCGCGTCATGCCGAGCGTCGCCGCGACCGCGACGACCAGCACGATGCCGGTGCCGCCGAGCCAGATCCATGGCGCCTCGCGCCACGGCGTCGCGGCGGGCGCACCCGCGCCATCGCCCTCGCCGGGCGCGGCGCCGCGGCGCGGAAGGGCGCGCCAGATCGCATAGGCGATGGTCGGCGCCAGCAGCGGCAGCAGGAACTCTGCGAGGAGGCGGATCATGGCGCGAGCAGCACGTCGGAGAGGTTGACGATCATCCCGGCCGTCGCGCCCCAGATGAAGTAGTCGCCATAGGGGATCGCCCAGAACTCGCGCCGCGCGCCGTTGAACTCGCGCGCGCGGCGCTCCCGGTTGCGCGGGTCGATCACGAAGCCGAGGGGCACGTCGAAGATCTCGGCGACCTCGTGCGGGTCGGCGCGCAGGTCGAAGGGCGGCGCGACGAGGCCGACGACCGGCGTGACCTCGTAGCCCGTGCGCGTGACGTAGGTGTCGAGCCGCCCCAGCACCTCGACGCGGCCACGGTCGAGCCCGATCTCCTCCTCCGCCTCGCGCAGCGCGCAGGAAGCGGCGTCGGCGTCGTCGGTCTCGAAGCGACCCCCGGGGAAGCTGATCTGCCCGGCATGGGCCTGCAGGTGCGCGGTGCGGCGCGTCAGCAGGACGCGCAGCCCCTCGCGCGATTCGACGACAGGCACCAGCACGGCGGCGGCGACCAGCGGCCCCTCGGGCCGCAGCAGCGGGTCGAAGTCGTGGTCGCCGCGCAGGCCGACGCGGCCGGGAACGGCCGAGCCACGCAGCCCGGGGCTGCCGGAGGCGGCGGCGATGCGCGCGCGCAGCGCGGCGCTGGTGAGGTCGTCCTGCCGGTCTGTCATGTCCGGCCCGAGCCTACTCCCTCGCCAGGCTCCAGGGGAAAGAAGCAGCCCGCGCTGCGCACGGCGAGGCGCGGCGTCCCGTCCGGGCCGGGGACCTCCTCCGCGAGGTCGACCAGCTGGTAGAAGACCGCGCGCGCGATCCGCGCCTCGAGGCCGGGCCGGACCAGCAGGTAGGGCGCCGGCTCCTCGGCCGTGCCGCGCATCTCGATGGGATGCGCCGCGTCCGCGACCACGACCTCGTCGAGGTTGGTGGTGAAGGCCAGCTCGCGCGCCGCGCCCTCGCCGCGCGCCTCGCACAGGACGGCCACGAAGGGCACGTCGTCGACCTCGATGCGGCCGCTCTCGTAGGGCGTGGACAGCCAGTACGAGCCATCCTCGCGCCGCGCGAGGACGGTCGAGAACAGGCGGGCCAGCGGTTTGCGGCCGATCGGCGAGCCATGGTAAAACCACGTGCCGTCGCGCGAGATGCGGATCGGGAACGATCCGCACACGGAAGCGAGCGGCGGCATCGCCGCGCTCCCCGCCACGGCGGCGCCTCTTCCTTCGGCGGAGTTGATCGGACGGCCTCGGGTCATAGGTCAGAAGTCCTGTTCATGCCTCGTCCGGCGAAACGCTCGCCGGGCGCGGCGCGCAACCGCCGCCCGGGCCGGGCGGCAGCCCCTTGAGGAGATTCGCGTGCCGACCGTGGATAGCAAGCCCGAGGCCCCCGGCCAAACCGCCGCCGTTTCGTCGCCCGCGGAGATCGTCGCCGCCGTCGAGCGCCTCGGCGAGCGCATGGCGGAGGTCCGCGGCCGGATCGCGCGCGTCATCTTCGGCCAGGGCGAAGTCGTCGAGCACGCGCTGGTCGCGCTGCTGGCCGGCGGCCACGTGCTGCTGATCGGCGTGCCCGGCCTCGCCAAGACGAGGCTGGTCGAGACGCTGGGCACCGTGCTCGGCCTCGAGGACCGCCGCGTGCAGTGCACGCCGGACCTCATGCCCGCGGACATCATCGGCTCCGAGGTCCTCGAGGAGGACGACGCGGGCAAGCGCCATTTCCGCTTCATCCGCGGCCCGGTCTTCAGCCAGCTGCTGATGGCGGACGAGATCAACCGCGCCAGCCCGCGCACCCAGTCCGCGCTGCTGCAGGCGATGCAGGAGCGGCGCGTCTCGGTGGGCGGCGCCTACCACCAGCTGCCGCAGCCCTTCCACGTGCTCGCGACGCAGAACCCGATCGAGCAGGAGGGCACCTACCCGCTGCCCGAGGCCCAGCTCGACCGCTTCCTTCTGCAGATCGACGTCGGCTATCCGGACCCGGAGGCCGAGCGGCGCATGCTGATCGCGACCACGGGTGCGAGCGAGGAGGCGGCGACGCGCGCCATCGGCGCGGACGAGCTCCTTGCCGCGCAGCAGCTGATCCGCCGCATCCCCGTCGGCGACAGCGTCGTCGACGCGATCCTTTCGCTTGTGCGGGCCGGCCGGCCCGAGACCTCGGACATCGAGGACGTGCAGCGCCATGTCGTCTGGGGCCCGGGGCCGCGCGCCGGCCAGGCGCTGATGCTGGCCTGTCGCGCGCGCGCCGTGCTCGACGGCCGCCTCGCGCCCTCGGTCGACGACGTCGCCGCGCTCGCGCGGCCCGTGCTGCGCCACCGCATGGCGCTCAGCTTCGCGGCGCGCGCCGACGGCCTGACGGTCGACGGCGTGATCGCCCGGCTCGCCGAACGCCTCGCCTGACCCGCGCGGCCGCAACGGCTCCGGGGACCCCCGCGATGGTCGAGGCAAGGCACCGCGAGGACGGCGTCGGCCGCAGGCGGGCCCGGGCGGAGGCCGTCGCCAGCCGCCTGCCCGCGCTGCAGGTCGCGGCCGAGCGCGTCGCGATGACGGTGCTGCAGGGCGTCCATGGACGGCGCCGCGTCGGACAGGGCGAGGCCTTCTGGCAGTTCCGACGCTACGCCCCCGGCGACGCGCTGGTCCGCATCGACTGGCGCCAGAGCGCCAAGCGCTCGCATGTCTTCGTGCGCGAGACGGAGTGGGAGGCCGCGCAATCCGCGTGGCTCTGGCGCGACGCCTCGGCGTCGATGCGCTGGCGCTCGTCCGACGCCCTGCCGACCAAGCTCGAGCGCGCCGAGCTCCTGCTCCTCGCCCTCGCGTCGCTGCTGTCGCGCGGCGGCGAGCGCGTGGCGCTGCTTGGCGCGGGCATGCGCCCGGTCTCCGGCCGCGCCGCGATCGCGCGGCTCGCCGAGCGGCTGGACGACGCGCACGTGGCGCGCGCCCCCGGCCTGCCGCCGGCCGAGCGCCTGCCGCGCCATGCCAGCCTCGTGCTGGTGGGAGACTTCCTGGGCGAGCTGCCGGCGCTCGACGCCAGCCTGCGCGCCCTCGCGGCCTCCGGCGTCGGGGGCACGCTGCTGCAGGTCTGCGACCCCGCCGAGGAGACCCTGCCCTTCTCCGGCCGCACGCGCTTCGAGGGGCTGGAGCAGGACGGCGAGATGCTGGTGCCGCGCGTGGAGGCGATGCGCGGGGACTACGCGCGCGCCTTCGCGTCGCATCGCGCGGGCCTGCGCGACATCGCGCGCGCGCTCGGCTGGCCGCTGCTGTCGCATCGCACCGACCGCTCGCCGGAGAGTGCGCTGATGGCGCTCTGGCAGCTGCTGTCGCGCGCGGCGGACGGGCGCGGGGGATCGCGCCAGTGACCGGACTCGGCGCGCTCGCGTTCCTGTCGCCGCTCTGGCTGGTCGCGCTCGCGGCGCTGCCGGCGCTGTGGCTGCTGCTGCGCGTGACGCCGCCCGCCCCGCGCGAGGTCTCCTTCCCCGCGATCGCGATCCTGCTGCGGCTGCGCCCGCGCGAGGAGACGCCGGCGCGCACGCCCTGGTGGCTGCTGCTGCTGCGCCTCGCCGTCGCGGCGCTCGTGATCCTCGCCCTCGCCCACCCGATCCTCAACCCGCAGGCGCGGCTCGCGGGCAACGGCCCGCTGCTCGTCGTCGTCGACGACGGCTGGGCCGCGGCGCGCAACTGGGACGCGCGACGGCGCACGATCGACGGGCTGCTCGACCGCGCGGAGCGCGAGGCACGCCCCGTGATGCTGCTGACGACCGCGCCCGGCCTGGCCGGCGACCCGCCGCGCGCGGGACGCCTGTCGCGCGCGGGCGACGTGCGCGCCGCGGCCGCGGCGCTGCAGCCGAAGCCCTGGCCGGTCGATCGTGCCTCCGCGCGCCGCGCAATCGAGGAGCTGCGCCTCGGCACGCTCGCGACGACGGTCTATCTCGGTGACGGCGTCGACGACGGCGAGCTCGCGCCCCTGCTCGCGTCGCTCGCCGCGATCGGCCAGGTCGAGTTCCTGCGCGAACCGCCGGCCCAGTCCGCGCGCCT